>JAUZQM010000035.1 GCA_030950985.1 Mariprofundaceae bacterium
TGGGATAGGTAAGGTGCGCCACCTTTCGGTCAGGGCGGCTTTGGCTATTTATCTTGATCGGCTTTGTATGAGTTAGTTTGGAGGCATGAGATGCGTGCGTTGGATGATGTAACAAAAGATCAGTTGCGTAGTGATATTCCGACATTCCGTGAGGGCGATACCGTCCGTGTGAATGTTCGTGTAGTCGATTTTAAAGATGGCAAGAAAGGCGTTGAAAAACGTGAACGTTTACAAGCCTATGAAGGTGTAGTGATTGCTCGCCATAATAAAGGCATTTCAAGTAGTTTTACAGTCCGTAAAATTTCTAGCAATATTGGTGTTGAGCGTATTTTTCCATTGCACTCCCCCATGTTAGAAAGTATTACAGTGGTTCGTAGCGGTCGTGTTCGCCGTGCGAAATTGTATTACTTGCGTGAACTGCGTGGTAAGGCAGCGCGTATTCGCGAACGCCGTTATTAAGTTGTTTTTGGGCATCGCCCTTTATTCGTATTAGTGTATTAAAAAACGAGGGCTCCTAGTGAGCCCTCGTTTTCGTTGTATTTTATGATGTATTTGGAGTGAAAGATGTCAAATCGTAAAGATTTCTTTGAAGCAGACTTAAATGATGACGTGGTGGTGGATGCCATTGCTGAAGAATTAGGTCGCCAACAACACACATTAGAATTGATTGCCAGTGAAAATATTGTGTCAAAAGCTGTGATGCAGGCACAAGGTTCAGTGATGACCAATAAGTATGCTGAAGGCTACCCTAACCGTCGTTATTATGGTGGCTGTGAACATGTGGATAAGGTTGAAAGCTTAGCTCAAGCGCGTGCGAAAGAAATTTTTGGTGTGAAACACGCCAATGTTCAACCTCATTCAGGATCGCAAGCCAATATGGCAGTCTATATGGCTGTGATGAACCCTGGTGATACGGTCATGGGTATGGATTTGGCACATGGTGGACATCTCACACATGGTTGCCCTGTGAACTTTTCTGGACTTTTATACAATGTGGTTGCTTACGGTGTCCGTGAATCGGATCAACGTATTGATTATGATGTGATGCAAGCGTTGGCTGAAGAGCACAAGCCAAAGATGATTATTGGTGGCGCATCCGCTTATGAACGTGAGATTGATTTTAAACGTATGCGTGAAATTGCGGATTCTGTAGGTGCGATTTTGTTTGTTGATATGGCACATTACGCAGGTTTGATTGCGGCTGGTGTGTATCCAAGTCCTGTTGGTCATGCGCATGTAATAACCACAACGACGCATAAAACCTTGCGCGGCCCGCGTGGTGGTATGATTTTAACCGATGATGATGATTTGGCGAAGAAGTTAAATTCGCGTATTTTCCCTGGTATTCAAGGTGGACCATTGATGCATGTGATCGCTGCAAAAGCGGTTGCCTTTGGTGAAGCTTTGGGCGAACAGTTTAAAGCCGATCAAGTACAAGTGATTAAGAATGCACGCAGCTTGGCGGACACCTTAACGGCGGGTGGTTTTAAAGTGGTTTCGGGTGGTACTGATTGCCATATGTTCCGTTTGGATGTGCGTCCTCAGGGTATTACTGGGAAAGTGGCTGAACATGCCTTGGAAGCAGCGGGTATTACCACCAATAAAAATACCATTCCATTCGATCCTGAATCCCCATTTGTAACGTCAGGTATTCGTATTGGTGCGTCTGTGATTACAGCACGCGGTATGCAAGAAGCTGAAGCCACACAAATTGGTGAGATGATTCTTCGTGTGTTGAAATCGCCTGAAGATACGGCGTTGCAAGCAACCGTGAAGGCGGAAGTTCGTGCCTTGACTGATCGCTTCCCAATTTACACGGCTTAAGCTTGTATTTTGGACTGTCCTAGATGTTTCTTCTGAGGATATGGCATATGTTCGTTTTGCCTCAGTATACCGCGAATTTAAAGATGAATTTTTGGCTGCTGTGAAGTCCGCTATGAGGACTGATGCTGTCAAGCAAAGGAGTAAGTGATGGCTGTGAAAATTGCAGTATTACCAGGTGATGGTATTGGTCCTGAAATTGTAAATGAAGCACTTAAAGTCTTGGATGTATTGAATCAAACGTTTGATTTGGGTGCAACATGGCAAGAAGCTGTGATTGGTGGAGCAGCGTATGATGCTGAACAAAATCCATATCCTGCCTCAACCCAGACTTTAGCAAGAGCTTCTGATGCCGTACTTTTGGGTGCTGTGGGTGGCCCTCAATGGGAAGCTTTGGATAAACCTTTGCGCCCTGAAGCAGGCTTACTCCGTATTCGTGAAGATTTAGGGCTGTTTGCGAATTATCGTCCAACAAAAGTCTTTGATCAGTTGTTAGATGCTTCCACCTTAAAGCCCGAAGTGGTGCAAGGTGTGGATATTCTTGTGGTACGCGAATTGGTTTCGGGCATTTATTTTGGCGAACCACGTGGTTTTGAAGAATACAAAGGCGAACGCAGTGGTTTTAATACCATGCGTTATCGTGAAAGTGAAGTGCGCGGGATTGCCCGTAAAGCATTTGAAGCCGCACGTTTACGCTCCAATAAAGTCTGTAGTGTTGGCAAGTCCAATGTATTGGAAGTGTCTGAATTATGGCGTGAGATTGTGATAGAAGTCCATCAAGCGGAGTTTCCTGATGTTGAATTATCCCATATGTATGTGGATAACGCGGCGATGCAATTGATTCGCAATCCCAAGCAATTTGATGTCATTGTGACAAGTAACTTGTTTGGCGATATTTTATCTGACGAGGCTTCCATGCTGACAGGCTCGATTGGTATGTTGCCATCGGCATCGATTGGCGAAGAATTTGCTATGTATGAACCAATTCATGGTTCGGCTCCTGATATTGCAGGTCAAGATAAAGCCAATCCTTTAGCTACGATTCTTTCAGTCGCCATGATGCTACGTTTTTCATTAAACCGTGAAGATTTGGCTGAAAAAGTGGAACAGGCAGTTGAAACCACATTGGATGCAGGTGTTCGTACTGTTGATTTAGCCAATGGCGAAGTTTCAGTGTCTTGCTCGGACATGGGCAATGCGGTTTGTAAGGCATTGGAGGCGTTGGCATGACAGAGCATAATTTGGAAGCTTTTTTACCAAAGAAAGAGGGTTATGTGGTTGCTGTTGTCGGTGCAACGGGTGCTGTAGGTCAAACTATGTTGGAAATTTTGCAAGAACGTAAGTTTCCAATCTCTAAGATCATTCCTGTAGCTTCAAGTCGTAGTGCAGGTTCATTGATTGAATTTAACGATGAAAGTTATGAAGTGGAAGATTTGGATGGGTTTGACCCTGAAGGTGTGGATATTGCTTTATTTTCTGCGGGTGGTGGAACTTCGAAACAACATGCCCCACGTTTTGCAGAAGCAGGTTGTTATGTCATCGATAATTCTAGCGCGTGGCGTATGAATGAAGATATTGGATTGCTTGTACCTGAAGTAAATCCTAATGATTTAGAAATGGCGCGTCATAACCGTATCATTGCCAATCCCAATTGTTCAACGATTCAAATGGTGGTTGCGTTAAATCCTTTGCATGCTGTCGTACCTATTAAAAGGGTGAATGTTTCGACATATCAAGCCGTTTCGGGTGGTGGTGGTAAAGCAATTGAAGAATTAGCCAAGCAAACGGCCTCATTGTTGAATGGTGAAACGGCAAAAGTGAATGTATTTCCTGCGCGTATTGCCTTTAATGTGATTCCTCATATCGATGTTTTTCTTGAAAATGGTTACACCAAAGAAGAACAGAAAATGATTGATGAAACAGTGAAAATTATGCATGCCGATATTGCAGTCACAGCAACAACGGTTCGTGTACCTGTGTTTTATGGTCATTCAGAAGCCGTGAATATTACATTCGAAGATGAAATGACAGCAGATCATGCTCGTCAAATTTTGGCGGATGCTGAAGGTATCTGTGTGATCGATGATCCAGCCAGTGAGGATTATCCTTTGGCATCTGATGCGGCTGGAACGGATCCAGTTTGGGTGGGACGTATTCGAGAAGATGCTTCGTGTGCCAACTCCTTGCACTTGTGGGTGGTGGCAGATAATATCCGTAAGGGTGCTGCATTGAACGCGATTCAAATTGCAGAATTATTGATTGCTCAGTGATGAGATTGATTTCTATTTATCCTAGGGAGGCAGGTATGTATCGTCATATCATGCGTATTGTTTGCGCATTTGCGTTGTCAATATTAAGTATTTCAGGGGTGGCTCAAGCTGTCTCTTTGGGGAAAATTGATGTCGCTAGTCATTTGGGCGAACCTTTTTATGCGGAAGTTCCTTTAGGCTTAGAAGATGGTGAGTCTATTGCTAATGTATTTGTGAGTTTGGCAACAGACTCGGATTACCGTTTGCTAGAAGTGTTTCATGATGCGGCAGTGGATGCGATTAAGGTTAATATTAAACGTGATAAACGTGGTAATCGTATGGAGCTTTCATCACCTCAACCCCTAAAACTTCCTTTTTTCAATGTTATTTTGAAGGTGAAACAAGGTCGGGCAACTCATTTTAAGAAATTTTCAGTGTTTCTTGATTTGCCTAAACTGGCCAATCAATTACCTCAAAAACATGCTGTGAAACCAATAGTTCAGAAACCTATGATGGTTAATCCTTTGCCTTCAGATGCTACTTCAGTAGCAACGGTTCAAGACCATGCGAGTAAAAAGGCTAACTTTTGGGCGCGTACTCAGCGTTATGGTCCGATGGTATTTGGTGATACCATTACAACAGTGGCGCAACGTTTACGTGTCGATCAACGTTTCAGTACGAAACAAGTCATGTTGGCACTGTTTGAAAAAAATCAACAAAAATTTACCCAAAAAAACATTAATTTAATTAAAGCAGGCACTTATCTTGATGTACCGACAGCTGATGAAGTCATGCGGCATAATGATGTTGAAGCGCGTCAAATCTTACGTCAACATTCCGTTGATTGGAAAAAGCTTACTGAGCAAAAACGATATGCGAAGGTAAAGG
Source organism: Mariprofundaceae bacterium (assembly GCA_030950985.1). Taxonomy (GTDB): domain Bacteria; phylum Pseudomonadota; class Zetaproteobacteria; order Mariprofundales; family Mariprofundaceae. Next base: position 4,959 of record JAUZQM010000035.1, read on the forward strand.
AAGCGCAAAAGAATCGTTACGCGAAGCATGTTGTGATGGGCGAAAAAGCAATGGGTGTGGCGAAACATCCAGAAGCCATAAAAAATGCACCGAATCATAAGCTAAAAGATACGCATGATTCTCTTTCAAAGGGTGCTCATGGCAATGTGATTGAAAATGCAACGCGATCATTGTTAAAACAAGAAAATAATGATCTTAAGAAACGTCTTAAGAATTTAGAAGGGACATTATCTAAAATATCATCTCAGCCGACGAATGAAGAAGCATTGGCTGCATTAACAGCACAAGAAAAAAGACTTGAAATAAAGTTGGCTCGTCAAAATGGCGCGCTGCAAAAGGCGCAACAAGAGCTTCTTGCACAGCAGGCTAATGAGAGCGGAATTGGTTTATTAACGTGGATTTTAATTGCTGTTGTGACTTTATTATCCATGTTGATTGGTTACCTTGTATATATGCTAAAAGGAAATCGTCAACATCCAGTAAAACAAGAACCGAAAGCTAAAGCTGCTCAAGCCAGTGAATTAGATGATCTATCTACTCATAATGGTTTTGATGAACCTAGTATGGATGAACCGAATACTGATCTAAGGGATGTTGTGGAAGCTGCGGATGCCTTTGAAGATATTCCAGATTTGACTAATGAAGATACATCCGAAATGGAAGCTTTTCAGGACCTTGAAGAAGAACCTGATCCTAATGTCGATTATTTATCTGAAGCAGATGTGTATATGCGCTACGGCATGGATGATGAAGCTGAAAAGCAAATTAATATGGCATTGCGTTTGCGAGAAGATAATAAAGATGGGCATATTAAACGTGTTAAAATAAGGCATGCACGTGGCGATGAAGCTGGCGTTAAGGAAGCATTGAAAACAGCAAAGGTTGCTTTGGTAGGTTCATCTTTAGCGACGTTTATGACTTTTTATGAGGGACTTGTAAGTGGTGTTGAAAGTGGATCTGATGTGGCAGTACCTGAGGATGCTACATCCAATGTAGGAGAATTTGATTTACCAGATTTATCTAATGATGAAAAAGTAGATTTGGATTCAGATGACTTGGATTTAAGTGCGATGAATTGGTCTGTAGATGACTTGGACTTTAAAGGAAGTGAATCTTCAGGCTTAGATTTGCTTAATAAAGATACAGGATCTTCTGATGATATAGCTACGATGGATGTATCCGATGAATTAAATTTGGATGATATTTCATTGAGTGATTTTGATTCAGATTCCAGCGACTTACTTTCTGATGCTGATGATTCGTCGAATCTTATTTCTGACCATGAATCAATGACCACAATAGATGATGTATCCGATGAGTTAAATTTGGATGATCTAGATTTGAACGATATGAAAAGTCTTGATTTAAATGCCGTGAATCATGATGCTAATTTAGAAGAATTTACCAGTACAATCCAAGCGCCGTTGAAAGAGCTTGGCGTTGATAATAATGATCTAGATGAAAGTAGTGAACATTTGGAAGATGTTGATGCAAATGATTTAGATTTTGGTGAGTTGAATTTGGATGATTTTGAAGAAAATAATTCAAATACGAAGGATGATTTCGACGCTAGTTTGGAATTGGATAGCCTTTTAAGTGAGTTGGATAATTTCTCTACGAAATAATCATTAGACTCATGTATTGTCATTCTCGAATACTTGTGTCGAGAATCTATGGGAATAATTTTTTTACGCCCCCTCCGCTCACTCTACCAGAAATACTGGTGTCGGAGAGGGGGTGTTTCAAACAACAAACTGATGTTATGCAGACCGTCATTCCCGTGGTCTTTTAATCGGGAATCTAAACATAGATTCTCGATACAAGTATTCGAGGGTGACGATGTAGCTTAGATGTTAACGTCATACTTGAATTTAACTAAAACGGGCTTGTTTTTCTTCAAGTTGTTCCCAAGTTTCATAGGCAGTTTTTAAGTTTTTTTCTAACTCACTGATTTTCTTTTGGTCAGCTTGATAGGATTCTGCTTGTTCTAAAAAATAATTAGGATCACAAAAACGTTGTTCAATGGCTGCTTTTTCTGTTTCCATTGCTTCGATGGTTTGTGGTAATTGCTCCAATAAATTTTGCTCTTTATAGGATAATTTATGCGCAACTTTATTGGGTTGAATGCTTTCTTTTACCTGTGTTTGTGTTGTTTCTAAAGGCTTAGATTGAGTGCTTTGACGTTCTTTCCATGCTTGATAATCAGAATAACCACCCTCAATAGGAATGATTTTTCCATCACCTTCAAAAGCTAAAATACGTGATGCAACACGATCCATAAAAGCACGATCATGACTAACAACCAAAATGGTGCCTTTGTATTGGGTCAAGGCTTTTTCCAGTACAGCCAGTGTCCCAATATCCAAATCATTGGTGGGTTCATCTAAAATTAAAATGTTGGCAGGCTCCAATAAGAGTTTAGCTAATAACAAACGCCCACGTTCGCCACCTGATAAGGCTTGCACGCGTGCATTTAACCGTTCTTTATCAAAAAGAAAATCCTGCATATAACTCACAATATGACGGGGTTCGTGTCCGCCAATTTGTACATATTGCCCACCATTAGGTGCTAAAACTTCTTTCAATTTAAGTGTGGGATCAAGCTCACGCATTTGAGTCAAAAATGCAGGAGCGAGCCTTGCACCATGTCGAATACGTCCTTCGTCAGGTTCTAATGTACCCAATAATATATTGAGTATGGTTGTCTTACCGATGCCGTTGCCACCGACTAAACCAATGCGTTCGCCTGCTAATATTTTATGACTAAAGGACTTTGCGATGGTAATTTTTTCGCCTGATGGACGGGTAAATTGATGGCTGACATCGATACATTCCATCAATATTTTTCCCGATTTGATGCCACTGGCAACGCGCAAGGCGACATCACCCCCATGTAAACGACGTTCGGATCGCTGCTTACGCAATGTTTCTAAAGCCCGAACTCGTCCTTCATTGCGTGTACCGCGCGCAGGGATGCCACGTCGAATCCAACGTTCCTCATCGGCTAACACTTTATCAAATTTTCGATGTTGCGTGGATTCAATGGCAAGAAGTTCTGCTTTTTTATCCAAATATTGCGCATACGAATAGGGAAAGTGAATGAGTTTACCGCGATCTAATTCAATAATTTCTTCTGCCACAGCATCCAAGAAATAACGGTCATGGGTAATAAATAAGACAGCACCTGGAAAGTTAGCAACAAAATCCTCCAGCCATTCAATCGATGCAACATCCAAATGATTGGTGGGTTCATCCAACAGTAACACATCAGGGTTTGTGACAATGGCACGCGCTAGTGCAACACGTCGCAACCAGCCTCCAGATAATTCACCAACATCACGATCGGATTCTAAATTTAAGGTTGAAATCGCCATGTCGATACTGGCATGTAATTGCCATGCATTGTGATGTTCCAGTTCTGCTTGTAAGTCACTAACCGACTGTAAAGCACGATCAGAAGGATCATGTTCTAAACCTTGTAACGCCACTTGATAGGCTTCCAATGATGCAGCGATATGCCCTAAACCTTCGGCAATGACATGAAATACAGTTTGTCCTGCATCAAAATGAGGATCTTGCGGTAAATAAGCGACTTTATGACCACTTCGCATATGAATGTTGCCACTATCGGAGTCTTCGATACCTGCCATTATTTTCAGCAAGGTAGATTTCCCTTCACCATTGCGACCAATGAGTCCAATGCGAACGCCGCGTCCAATCGATAGACTGACATCATCGAGTAAAATTTGTGAGCCAAAGGCTTTGTAGAGGTGGTTCAATTGCATGATAGGCATAGTTATAGGTCGCTGTTAAAAAAATCAGAAGTATTGTCGGGTGTGTTGCTTGGGAGTACGGGCTTATCCATCTCTTTCGGTGCTGTACCTTCACGAAAAGATTCTAAAAAAGGTTGGGTAGTGGTTGGGCTGGCAAGCTTACCATTTTTTCGATTGATCATGACCCAATTAATACCATCAGGTACAGAAAAAGCTTCTTTTTTACGATGTTGATGAAAATCTTGCATGGCAGCAATCCATGTGGGTAATGCCGCATGCGCACCTGTTTCACGTCTTCCCATTGGGGTTGGCGTATCGCGACCTGTCCAAACCCCAGTGAGAACTTGCGGTGTGTAACCGATAAACCATGCATCGACTTGTTTGTTGGTTGTTCCTGTTTTACCTGCGGCAGGGCGATGAAGAACGCGAGCTCGCCGCCCTGTTCCTCGTTGAATCACGCCTTCAAGCATATTGGTGGCTAGAAAAGCACTTTGTGGATCAAGTATTTGTTTGGCAGGATGCATACCTTCCCCTGCGGATAACACTGGGTCGACATGACAAATCAAACAGCGATGCCCAGCGACTTGGCGCAATAATGTATGTCCATTGTGATCTTGAACCTGTTGAATGCTTATAGGTTTCCAAAGTTTTCCCCCTGAAGCCAAAGGAATATAAGCTTCTGTAAGTTCTTGCGGTGAAACTTCTGTTGCGCCCAAGGCAATGGCTAATTGAGGTGGGAAATCATGACTAAATGGAAAATCACGTAATTTATTGATGAAGGTGCGGATGCCAACATCTTGCAAGAGTTTGATAGCAGAGAGATTGCGCGAGTGTTCGAGGGCATCACGCAGTGTTACAGGACCTGCAAACTTGTTTTTATAATTTTCAGGTCGCCAAAAATTATCTGTATTGCCACCACCAAACACAATGGGTGTATCCATGATGATGGATGCGGGGGTAAATCCATGTTCCATCGCTGTGGCATAAAGTAAGGGCTTAAATGCGGAGCCGGGTTGACGTTTGGCTTCGGATACACGATCAAAACCGCTGAATTTAAAATCAAATCCACCCACACGCGCTAACACTGTGCCGCGTTTTAAGTCAATGGCATACAAGGCTGATTCGATAGAAGGTTGCTGACTCAGTTGAATGCCACCTTTGCCATCACCACGAACAACAATTTCATCCCCTACTATCCAGTGGCGAGGGTGTTGATTCCCTTCTTGAGCTTTTTCCCACCGCCATTTGGGTTTGTTCAATATCCACGTTTGTTGCAAGGCATCAATGGTCAAACTACCGTCTGCTTGCACTTCTTTTACCAATGCTGGGACAATTTGATCTTTTGCCAACGGTAAGGTGATATGTTTTTCAGATTCTTTCCATTGTTGAAGAAGCGTTGCCCACTCTTGGCGTGGGTGGTGTTTGGGTGTTCGATAAAACTGACGGTTTTCAACATCTAAAAGTCCATTGCGCACATCTTGAATGGCTTTATTTTCGCTGGCTTCATCATACGGTACAACAATCGTTAGTCCTTGTTGTCGTAGCATTTGACGCCCAAAACGGCTGACCAATTGGCGATAAATTTCATTCCCATAAGCACCTTTTAAGTGATTTTTAGGTAAGGGGGCGACGTGTAGTTTTTCATGTGTGGCAATATCAACATCATGAGGGGAAGCAAGTCCGCTCTTTTTCATTAAAAACAAAACAAGGTTACGACGTTTGATCGCACGATTCATATTCAGATGAGGTGCATATTTCCCGGGAGCTTTGGGTAAACCTGCCAGCATAGCACATTCAGATAAGGTCAATTCATCCAATGTTTTGCCAAAATAACGCCAAGCAGCAGATGCCACGCCATACGAACCACGGCCTAAATAAATTTGATTAAGATAAAGATAAAGAATGTCATTCTTGGTGAAATTTTGTTCGATACGGTAGGCAAGAATTATTTCTTTAATTTTACGAACATAAGTTTTTTCAGATGTGAGTAAAAAGTTTTTAGCGACTTGTTGGGTGATGGTTGAGCCACCTTGAACTTTATGACCAGCATGAATATTCGCTAAGGTAGCGGATATAATGCGAGCAGGGTTGATTCCAGGATGTTCGTAAAATTGTTGGTCTTCAGCGGATAAAAAAGCATGAATAAGTTGTTGTGGTATCTCATTGAACGGCGTAATTAATCGATGTTCATCGGAATATGCTGCCAATAATTGTCCTTGCGTATTAAAAACACGCGAGGTTAACTTAGGTTGATAATCGGATAACTTGGTAAGGTTGGGAAGGTTGCTAGAAAAATAAACATAACCTATGGTGACGCCAATCACAGCAAGTAAAGTAAGCGAGGTAAATATTTTAATCATGAGAAATAAGATACGCATAAAGCCCGACTCTAAGGTAAATGATTTGCAAGCTGCAAGTATGGTGTTGTGTATGGGCTTGAAAAAAGGTTTTACTGTCATTGAGTTGGTGATTGTAATCGCCATTGGAGGGATTTTGACAATGATTGCCGTGCCAGCTTTTCAAGATTGGATGACTCATAGCGCAGTCAATAATGCAACGGCAATGGTGGTATCTAAGTTGAAACAAGCACGCAATATGGCTGTGGCAGAAAATCGAAATATTACATTATCATTTAATTTAGCGGGAACCACAGTAGTTGGAAGTACATTTAATTATGATATCAAAGTTTATGCACCGAAACAACCCGAAGTGATTGATCTCAAGCAATTCTCAAAGTCATTGATTTTTCGAAAAAATACGGGTAAAAATTTGACATTTGAAAGTTCAGGCCAAATAACAGGAAAAACGACCATGAAAATATTAAAGGGTAATTATTACCAATGTATTACAGTCAATTTAATTGGTAGATGCTATGTTTCGACGATGGCTTCAGCGACTCCCACATGTCAGGTTCTTTAGATGATAAAACGAGGCTTTACACTTGTTGAGATTCTTGTTGCTTTAGTGATTGTATCGGTGGGTATGTTGGCATTGGGCTCTTTTTATACATCCATGATTAGTCAAGAAGGCATTGCACAAGAAAGAATTATCGCCGTTCATATGGCGGAGCAATTGATTGAGGATTGGCAAAATACAAATACACCACCCACGCCTAATTGCATCATCAATGGTGTAGCAGCAGGGGTGTTGCCGATTAATATTCTTCCGACGACCAATCCAATGATCTCAATAAGCAATTGTAGGGTAAACAATGGTATTTCTGTGGCTTTTACAATTATCCTTACTGAAACACCAGCGAAAGCACCGTTACCTGTGAGTCATCCCAATAATCCAAGTTTAAATGTTACGGATTCAACGGGAGTTGGGATGTATCCATTGCTAACCTTGTCCGATGCGTCTGGAAATGTGATTGCTGGTTCGCCACAGGTAAAAGTGCGTTCTGTAAAGGTATCTTGGATTCATAGTAAGATACAAAGTGTTTACCTGACTCATATTACTCGGTATATGCCATGAATCATTTAGAAAAACAACAAGGTTTTACGTTAATTGAATTACTGATTACGACTACCATTGGCTTGATTATTATGGCAGGTATGACATCTGTTTTTGTTTCCCAAACAAGAACGGCAAACATGTTAAAAAATAAAACCGAAGTGATGGGGGATTTATTTTTAGCGTCTCAAATCATGCAATCGCAGTTAAGAGATGCGAAAGATATTTGTTGGAATTCCGCAAGTAGTACATTGGTTTATCAAGCCGTTGATTCGAATGTTTCTATTCTTCCATGTTCGACGGCATCACCCGACAATGGTTCGTTTAAGTATCAAATCAATACGGCAACAGATTGGAAAATTATGTGGAAGCGTCCATTATCGTTAATGAAACCAGGATCTAAAGGAATACAGCCTGATGAATTATTACGGGGCTTGCCTACAGTTCGTGGTTTAGTCGTCGCACGTATCCCCCCTCCTCCTGCCACACCTTCTTTGCCCGTTATTTATAAGGTTGATTTACAATCAAATTTTACAGGGCAAGCCAATCAAGCCCAAACGTTAGGTTTAACGTTCAAAGTATGGGCAAGGAACAAATAAATATGAATCAACGCGTATTGGATACATCCGAGCAAGGTTTTATTTTAGCAACATCTTTGGTGATGTTAGTGTTACTGACGATGCTATCGATTGCCACTTATTATGGCACAGTGATTTCTCAACAAAACAGTGAGGTAGCTCAATCTTCCACCCAATCCTATTATTATGCTGAGACAGGTCTAAATTATGTGGCGTGGGCATTGAAAAATAATGCGGAGTTGGATGCTTATGACCCCTATGCAAGAAATAACCGTGATGGTACGGTCGCATTGAATGCCTTTGCTGTGGGGGATCGCCGAGAGTGGGAAGCGAATAGGGGAAACCCAAGCAATCAACAAAGCATTCAACGTGTTTTTCTAGGAGATACTGCGCCTTTTGTCGATGTGTATGGGCAATTGGGTTACTTTGATAACCGAGATTTATATTCGCGTCCTGTGGGTTTGATTGGAAGCCCTGCAGTTGTTAGTCAAACGATTACATTTGGTCAAGTTGGATCGCCTGTTTTTCATGATATTTATACGCAGTTGTCAGGATATATTCGTTTGGATATCGACGCATACGGGCAAATCACGCCATCGTTCTCACCGTATGCGCAACATGGCAATAACGCACATCTTTGTAACGGGCAAACAGTCGGAGATATTCCATGTAATGGTGCGATTGTTTGGCTAACCGCAGGCGATCCATACACGGATCGTGTCTTGTATCCGATTGACCCTTATGTTGCAGCGCCGTTAAGTGATATCTATGGAAATCCTTTGGCATTGAGTGCTGCGCAGGCACCGCCTATTATCAGCGCTGCTTGCATGACCGATATCCAAAGCTGTAACTCTACCAACCCACTGCCAGTAGCGCAGGCTTGTCAAGCTGCGATTGGTAACTGTGTATCATTATCTGCTCCTGTATTAACAACCGTTGATGTATATTCAGGCGCAATACAAAAACAAATGAAGGATCCTTATCCAGCATACTATCGAGGTTTACCATGTGATTTATCCTTATTTGTTTTGGATAATAATCACATGGCGTGTGAACAGCCTACAGATCCAGCGACAGGTAAAGTTACGGGTGGAACAGGCACTTGGTTAGATCCTACCCAGTATGGTTTAGTGGTCTATGCCATTGGTTATTCAGGGGGGAAGGCTCGAAAAATGATTCGCATGGTGATAAATTAAGATTCTTTTAAAATTTGAGTGAGTAATAATTATAGTTTTTATATATTATTGTTCTCCCTCTTCATGGAGAACGTTCGCGTTAAACTTCACTCTTCCTTTCTTCCGCTTGTGCGAAAAAAAAGTGTTCATTAGCATTGTTGTGAACCGCCGTAAGTGATTCAAAAAATCATATCGAAGAGTTGTTTATTGTTTTTAATTTCTAGATCCCCGATAAAATATTTCGGGGATGGCGCTTCTTTTTTCATAAAAGTGCGTAACATCAAATATGTATCATGATTGAAGAACCTCACAACAGAAACACAATCTCCCACACAACATCCCTTACAAAATCGTAAATATTGAGCTGTTTTTTATTTTCTCTTGAAGTCGAAATACATGTTGGATAAAGACTTTTATCAGGTATTGGCAAGCACCTTTCGATTCTGGTATATTCCGCCGCCGTCTATGAATCATACAACTACTAAAAAAACACGTTTTATTTTTGTCACTGGCGGTGTCGTTTCATCGCTTGGCAAAGGCATTGTTGCCGCCTCACTAGGAGCCTTGTTTGAAGCTCGTGGTCTCACCATTACCATGCAAAAACTTGATCCTTATATCAATGTTGACCCTGGAACCATGAGCCCTTATCAACATGGAGAAGTCTTTGTCTCGGATGATGGGACTGAAACCGATTTGGATTTGGGTCATTATGAACGATTTACCCATGCAAAAATGTCCAAACGCTCCAATTATACCACAGGTCGGATTTATGAATCGGTCATTCGGCGTGAACGTCGGGGGGATTATTTAGGGGCAACCGTACAAGTCATCCCTCATATCACCAATGCCATCAAAGATGCTGTGTTATCACTGCGTGCTGATGATGTGGATATTGCTATTATTGAAATCGGCGGAACGGTCGGCGATATTGAATCACAACCTTTCTTGGAAGCCATTCGTCAATTACGCTTTGATTTAGGTCGTGAGAATACCGCATTTATCCATTTAACCTTGGTACCTTATGTTGCGGTGGCAGGTGAATTAAAAACAAAACCGACTCAACATTCCGTGCAAAAACTGCGTGAAATTGGTATTCAAGCGGATGCTTTATTATGTCGATCTGAATATACTATTCCAAAGAACGAAAAAGATAAGATTGCTTTGTTTTGTAATGTACCGCGTGATGCTGTGATTGATGTACCTGATGTCGATACCATTTATGCAGTGCCTAAAGTGTTGCGTGATGGCGGTTTGGGTTCTTTGATACTGAATCAATTTAGTATTGATGATCCAATGCCCGACTTGTCTATTTGGGATGATATTTGTCAAAAAATTCGTTCTAGTAAAATGGAAATAAAAATTGGCATGGTTGGTAAATATGTAGCCTTGCCTGATGCTTATAAGTCAGTCAACGAAGCCCTTCAACATGGTGGTTTGAATCATGATGTCACCGTGAAAATTATCTATATCCATGCTGAATCTTTAGAAACAGATGGTGTGGCTGCCTTGGAACATATCGATGGTATTTTAGTCCCCGGTGGCTTTGGTCAACGTGGAACAGCGGGTAAAATGTTGGCGATTCGTTATGCACGTGAAAACAATATTCCATTTTTTGGTATTTGTTTGGGTATGCAGCTGGCAGTCATTGAATTTGCTAGGCATGTTGCAGGCATTGAAGATGCCACCAGTAGTGAATTTGATGAATGTGCGAAACATCCTGTGATTGCTTTGATGACTCAATGGGAGCAAGAAGGTGGGCATGTTCATCGCTCATTTGATAGTGATCTTGGTGGCACCATGCGTTTGGGTGGTTATCCTTGTAAGCTTATTGCCGATACGCAAGCTAGAAAAGACTATAATCAAGAAACTATTCGTGAACGTCATCGTCATCGTTATGAGTTTAACAACACCTACCGTGAGGAATTAGAGCGTGCAGGACTAATCGTTTCAGGCACCTTACCTGATAATTCATTGGTAGAAATTATTGAAGTCAAAAATCATCCGTGGTTTGTGGCATGTCAATTTCATCCAGAATTCATTTCACGTCCCTACGCTCCACATCCGCTATTTTCAGGCTTCATTGGAGCAGTGAAAGCGAAGGTAAATGTATAATGTGCCAACGTATTCAAATAGCGGATTTTGAGATTGCCAATGATTTACCCTTTGTGTTATTTGCAGGACCTTGTGTGATTGAAGGTGAAGATTTCACCTTGCAAGTTGCCGCACAAATTCGTGATATTGCTGCGCGTGTTGGTGTACCTTTTGTTTTTAAATCAAGTTTTGATAAAGCCAATCGAACCAGTATCGATGGTTTTCGTGGACCGGGTTTGCAAGAAGGTTTGCGAATATTAAAACGTGTTAAAGATGAAGTGGGTGTACCCGTCATTACCGATGTTCATACACCTGAACAAGCCAAACCTGTGGCAGCCGTGGTAGATATTTTACAAACGCCTGCATTTTTATGTCGGCAAACTGATTTTATCACCGCAATAGCCAAAGCAGGTAAACCTGTGAACATTAAAAAAGGACAATTTTTAGCACCGTGGGATATGCCCCATGTGTTGGAAAAAGCCAAAGCAACGGGCAATCACAATATTATGTTGTGTGACCGTGGCACAAGCTTTGGTTATAATAATCTTGTTTCTGATTTTCGTTCTTTGATGGTGATGGCAGAAACAGGTGCGCCAGTGGTCTATGATGCGACGCATTCGGTGCAACAACCCGGTGGTTTGGGTGGGGCAACAGGTGGCAATCGTGAATATGTCCCCGGTTTGTCACGTGCAGCTGTTTCAATTGGTGTGGCGGCTGTATTTATGGAAGTTCATCCACATCCCGATCAAGCCAAATCAGATGGACCAAATTCATTGGCATTGGCTGATTTAGAAGCTTTGTTGGTGACATTGAAAAAAATTGATGCCGTTGTCAAAGGCTATGAAGTATAAAAATTAGTAACGATTCAGCTCACCTATTTTTTTGTCGTGCTGAATAGTTACAAAAATTGAATCAATGAAAACGTCAGCAATGGGGCTGATGTAGGAGTAAGATGTGAGTGAAATTATTAGTGTACATGGCCGTGAGATTTTTGATTCTCGAGGCAACCCAACGGTTGAAGTCGATGTACGTTTGGAATCGGGTGCTTTTGCACGTGCCGCAGTACCCAGTGGTGCATCCACAGGTCAATATGAAGCTGTTGAATTGCGTGATGGTGGTGCGCGTTTGTCTGGTAAAGGCGTTCGCAAGGCTGTTGGGCATGTCAATGGTGAACTTGCCAAGACTGCAATCGGTCATGATGCATCAGATCAACGTGGTTTGGATCATGCCTTGATTACATTGGATGGCACACCGAATAAAGGTCGTTTGGGTGCCAACGCTATTTTGGGTGTTTCATTGGCGGCTGCCAAAGCCCAAGCCGTTGAAGATGAAGTATCCTTGTTTCAACACCTTGGTGGCGAAAATGCGGTATTGATGCCTGTACCTTGCATGAATGTAATCAATGGTGGTTCTCATGCCGATAACAACATTGATTTCCAAGAATATATGATTGCACCCGCTGGCGCATCGAACTTTGCTCAAGCTTTAGAAATGGGTGCAGAAGTTTTTCATGCGCTAAAATCAGTGTTAAGCAAAGCTGGACATATCACAGCGGTGGGTGATGAAGGTGGTTTCGCGCCCAACCTTGGTTCAAATGAAGAAGGTATTACCGTTATTCTTGAAGCCATTGAACAAGCTGGCTTAAAAGCAGGCTCGGACATTGTATTAGCCAGTGATATGGCTGCCTCTGAATTTTATAAAGATGGTTTCTATGTCTTGGCTGGTGAAGGTGGACGCAAGCTCGATTCTGAAGGTATGGTGGATTTGATTGAGTCATTTTGTAAACAATACCCATTGGTCTCCGTTGAAGATGGTTTGGATGAAAATGATTGGGATGGTTGGTCTTTATTAACTGATCGTTTGGGGGATAAAGTCCAATTGGTTGGCGATGATTTGTTCGTGACCAATCCTGAAATTCTAAAGAAAGGCATTGAAAAGAATATTGCCAATGCTTTATTGGTGAAAGCCAATCAAATTGGTACATTAACTGAAACCATTGCTGCTGTTACGATGGCACATGATGCAGGTTATCGTTGCATGATGTCCCATCGCTCGGGTGAAACCGAAGATGCAACCATTGCTGATTTGGCAGTGGCATTGAACTGTGGTCAAATCAAATCAGGTTCAGCATCACGTTCGGATCGCATGGCAAAATACAACCAATTACTTCGCATTGAAGAAGAATTGGGCGACCGTGCACGTTATGCAGGTTTGGCAACTTTTTCTAAACAATAAAGCATTTAGCCTTTGAAATTACTGTATACCATCAAGAGCTGGCTCCTTTGGGGGCTGGCTCTCCTTGTTTTAGCTTGGATGACATATCAGCTCATTTTTTCCAAGCATGGCTATGTTGTCTATCAACAAGAACAACAGCAGATCATTGCCTTGCAACATCAAGCCGATGATTTAAAAAAGCAGCGTGAAACCATGATACGCCATATTCTTCAATTGCGTCACGATCCAAAAGCGTTAGAAGATTTAGTCCATCAACAATTGGGCTATGTGTACCCCGATGAATATATATTGATTATGCCTGATGAAAAAATACAGGCAAAGGAGTCGAAATGACTAAAGTTGTCACACGTTTTGCACCCAGTCCCACAGGTTTGATGCACTTAGGCAATGTGCGTACTGCCTTATTAAATTGGCTATATGCTCGCAAATTGGGTGGACGTTTTTTATTGCGCTTTGAAGATACGGATGCGTCACGTTCAGAAGAAGAATTTGTAAATGCCTTAAAACAAGATTTACAATGGTTGAAACTTGATTGGGATGGTGAAGCTTTATTTCAATCTAAACATGCAGGTCAACATCAAGATGCGTTGGATGCGTTGGCAGAAAAAGGTTTGGCGTACCGTTGTTTTTGTAGCGAAACACAGCTTGGTTTGGATCGTAAATTAGCCACCTCAAGAGGGCTTCCACCGCGTTATTCAGGCAAATGCCGCACATTATCCCATGAAGAATCCTTAGAACGAAGTCAAACAGAATCGTTTGTTTGGCGTTTGCCCATTCACAGCCAAGAGGGTGAAGTGCATGTACCCGATGCTTTGCGTGGTGATGTTGTGTTTGCGCGCCGTGATTTGGATGACCCTGTGGTCGTGCGTTCCGATGCTTCGTTTACATTTTTATTGCCCAATGCCATTGATGATGCTGTTGATGGTATTACCCATGCCTTGCGTGGTGATGATCATTTAACCAATTCTGCGTACCAAGTTTGGTTGCTTGAAGCATTGAATTTAAACGTGCCAACCTATGTTCATCATGGTCTTTTACTGGGTGAAGATGGGGCAAAATTATCCAAACGTACGGGCAGCCATTCAGTAGCTGAACTACGTCAAGAAGGTTTGATTCCTGAATCCTTAGTACAAGCAATGACACGCCTTGGGCATCCCAATATTGCTGATGATGCCGTAGATATTGCTGATTTATTGGCAGCTTTTGATGTGGAACATATTTCACGTTCATCCGTAAAATGGTCCAATGATGATATGTGGCGCTGGCATACACGTTTATTACATCACATGGATGAAACTTCCTTGTTACCATTGATTCAACAACATCTGCCAGAAGCAAACATCGATTTTGTAACATTGATTCGTGGCAATTTGGAGCGTGTTGAAGATGCTTTGATATATGCCCGTTTAATGGATAGCGATACAAATTTAAACCCTGATGAAAAAGCTGTGGTGGAGGGTGCTGCTGAACATTTTTACGAAACAGCCTTAGAACTTTGGCTGGCTATGGAAACAGCTGATTGGAAAACTTGGATGAATGCCGTAAAAATGGAAACAGGCTGCAAAGGTAAGGGATTATTTATGCCTTTGCGTGTCGCATTAAGTGGTGCGATACATGGTCCTGAAATGTCATCTATCGTGAATTTCTTAGGCAAAGAAGGGGTTACTGAACGTCTTCAATCTGTGTTAAAAGCATGAGTTTGCAGCTTTACAACACATTTTCAGGTAAAAAAGAGCCTTTCACGCCGTTACAAGCAGGCAAGGTGGGTATGTATGTCTGTGGTGTGACTGTGTATGATTATTGTCATGTTGGACATGCTCGTGTGATGGTGGTGTTTGATGTCATTTATCGTTGGTTAAAAGCCTCGGGATATGATGTGAATTATGTACGCAATTTCACTGATGTAGATGATAAAATCATTGCCCGTGCTGCGGAACAAAACATTGATATCCAAAGCCTCACGAACAATATGATTGATGCTTTTCATGTGGATGCTGATGCTTTGAATTGCTTACGTCCAAGCCTTGAACCGCGTGCTACAGCACACATTCCCACCATGATTCGCATGATTGAAACATTGATTGAACGTCAATCGGCTTATGTGTCGGATTCAGGCGATGTATTGTATGCCGTTCGCTCGTTTGAATCGTATGGTCAATTATCTGGCAAGGATATTGATGATTTAGAATCGGGCAGTCGCGTGGATGTGGATCATCAAAAACGTGACCCTTTGGATTTTGTTTTATGGAAACAAGCGAAAGAAGGTGAACCTTCTTGGGCATCACCTTGGGGACATGGTCGCCCTGGTTGGCATATTGAATGTTCCGCCATGAGTTGTGAATATTTAGGCAAGACCTTTGATATTCATGGTGGTGGTATGGATTTAAAATTCCCTCATCATGAAAATGAAATCGCCCAAGCGTGTGCTGCCAACGATGGTGAATTTGCACGCTATTGGTTACACAATGGTTTTGTGAACATCAATGCTGAAAAAATGTCCAAATCACTAGGTAATTTTTTTACGATTCGTGAAGTTACTGAAAAATACCATCCCGAAGTTTTGCGTATGTTTGTCTTGGGAACGCATTACCGCTCACCGTTGGATTTTTCAGACGCAGCCTTGGATGCTTCCAAAGCAGCCTTGAATCGATTGTATGAAACCAAACGACGTATCATGGATATGCCAACAATCAATGTTGAACCCAACCCTTCTTTCGTTGCTGCATTGAATGATGATTTCAATACACCCGAAGCCTTGGCAGAACTATTTGAATGCTCACGGCGTATCAATAAAGCGTTGAATGAAGGGCAAAAAGCAGATAAAGACATCGCCCATTTCACCAGCATGACAGCATTGTTGGCTATTCTTCAAGCATCAAGCGATGTATGGTTTCAAGGTGGTATCGACGATAATCATGACATTGATACTTTGATTATGGAGCGGACTGAAGCTAAAAAAGAACGTGATTTTGCTAGAGCCGATGCCATTCGTGATAAACTTTCAGCACAAGGTATTATTTTGGAAGATGGCATCAATGGAACCACTTGGAAAAAGAGGTAAATATGTCAAATCAACAGCAAAAAAGTAGCCATGTCGTCTGGCATGAAAGTAAGGTAAGCCAAACCATGCGTGAACAATCAAACGGGCATCAAGGTGCTGTTTTGTGGTTCACGGGGCTTTCGGGATCTGGAAAATCAACCTTGGCAAACGCTGTGGAAGAATGTTTACACGGTATGAAAGCAAAAACCTTTGTCATTGATGGTGATAATGTTCGTCATGGTTTGTGTGCCGATTTAAGCTTCTCTGATGAAGATAGGGTGGAGAATATCCGTCGGGTGGGTGAAATGGCTGGTTTATTTGTTGAAGCTGGCATCTTAACGCTTACTGCCTTTATTTCTCCGTTCCGCGCCGATCGTGACAAAGTACGCTCCATTATTGGTGAGCGTTTTATCGAAGTTCATTGCAATACTGCTTTAGAAATTTGTGAATCGCGTGACGTGAAAGGCTTATATAAAAAGGCTCGGGCTGGTGAAATCCCTGATTTTACAGGTATTTCGTCACCTTATGAAGCACCTGAACATCCAGAATTATGTGTCAATACTGGCAATCATGATTTAAGTGTGTGTGTGAATCAGGTTGTCGATTACCTGATTCAACAACACGTTATCGAAGCCACTTAAAAAACAGCACTGGCAATGGCATCTGCAAGGGGGATGCCAGTGTTGGTGAGTTGAAGCTGTTGACCCTTCCATTGCAAATGCTGACTTTGCAACCAAGTGTCTAAATCTTGTTGAAAATAATCGAGTATGGACTGATGAAAGCGTTGCTTAAACCAAACATCATCAATGCCTTCACGCCGTCGCAAACCAATCCACAACGCTTCCGCTGCTGCATCATCACATGATAAGCATTCATCACTTAACATGCTTTGCCCCATCGATGATACATGTTTCATATACGTTTCGGGTGATTTATGATTGCTATAACGATGTGTATGACCTTGTTCATCATCCCATTTACCCGAAGCACCTGCACCAATGCCGATATAATCATGATAAAGCCAATAACCATCATTATGACGACATCGCCGACCCTGTTGCGAAAAATTGGAAATTTCATACGCCTCATAAGCAGCGTTTGCCAAACAATCACGGGTATCATGAAAGAATGCCAGGGATAATTCATCATCAGGCAGTGCATACGGCGCGGCAGCATGACGAACCGCCAATTTCGTATGTGGTTCAACGGTTAATTGATAACATGATAAATGTTCCGCACCCAAAGCAATAACCGCATCCAAAGATGATTGCCATTGTTCAAGGCTTTGTTTGGGTAAACCATACATCAAATCAAGGTTGATATTTTGAAATCCTACAGCTCGAGCGACATCAAACGCTTGATACACCTCATCCCGTGAGTGAATCCGTTCCAACCATTGAAGCTCTTGCCCATCCAAGCTTTGTACGCCCATCGATAAACGGTTGATGCCTGCATTATAAAATCCTTGAAAGGCATCCATATCCACCGTACCGGGATTCGCTTCTAGGGTGATTTCAATATCGTGTTCAAAACCAAACAAGGCTTGAGCATGTTCCAATAGACTGGCAATGAGCGAGGATGGTGCAAGTGAAGGTGTGCCACCACCAAAAAATATACTGTATATTTTTCGCCCTTGATAGGCTGGATGTTTTGCCCAAGTCGTCAATTCAGATATCAAGGCATGTTGATATGCCTGCCAATCAATTTTATCACGAACATGCGAATTAAAATCACAATAATGGCATTTATGAATACAGTACGGAATATGAATATAGAGTTGTAAAGGACTAAGCAGCATTACAGTAAGGCAACCTCAAAGTGTTCAAAGTCCATTGCCGCATCACTTTTTAAGGCGATTTGTTTGCCTAAGAATTTCTCCAAACGGGTTACTTGTTCGCTTTCTTCACCCAACATCAAATCAATGAGTTTGGGATGTGCAATCACCATTAATTTTTCACACGGATAGGCGCGTGCTTCAGCGACAATTTCACGAAACAGTTGATAACAAATGGTCGTAGGGCTTTTGGTATAAGCTGTACTATCACAGTGGCGACATGATTCGAGTAACATGCGACCCAATGAATCTCGGGTACGTTTGCGTGTCATTTCAACCAAGCCCAATGCCGAATATTGCACCACATGAGTTTTGGTTTTATCGCGTTTTAAGGCCTCATCCAAGACTTCAAGCAAGCGTGTTTTATTTTCATCTTCTTGCATATCAATAAAATCGATAACGATAATGCCACCTAAATTACGCAAACGAAGTTGATGCACCAATTCATGCACCGCTTCTAAATTGGTCTTAAAACCTGTTTCTTCCATGTTTCTTGAGCGAACAAACGAACCTGAATTGACATCAATCGCAATCAACGCCTCGGTTTGGTCAATGACAATATGACCACCGGATTTTAAAGAAACCTTACGTTTCAAGGCACGATTCACTTCTTCTTCTACCCCATACACATCAAACACAGGGCGTTCACCGGGGTAATAATACAAACGCTTTGCCACTTCTGGCATAAAGCTTCGCGCAAACTTTTTCATACTTTGATAGGCTTCTTTGGAGTCAATATGAATTTTCTCCACTTCATTATCCACATAATCACGCATCACTCGCAAATAAAGATTCAGTTCCGTGTGAACATTCGATGGGGTTTGACGTTGCTGCTGACGTTTTTCAATACCTGCCCAAAGTCGTTCCAGAAAAGCCAAATCATCTTTTATTTCTTGTTCACTATGCCCTTCTGCGACCGTGCGTATAATTAAGCCTGCTTTTTCAGGTCGGATTTTTTCACCAATATCCAAAAGACGCTGACGTTCTTCTTTCCCTTCCAAACGGCGTGCAATACCAACATGACTCAAACCCGGTAAATAAACCAAATAACGCCCTGCAATACTTAAAAGACTTGTTAGACGAGGACCTTTAGAAGCAATGGGATCTTTAGATACTTGCACAAGTATTTCTTGCCCATCGCGCAACAGTGTATTGATGGGTGGGATATGGCGATGATATGATGTATTCACCTCCTCCGCATCATCATCGTTGTCAGTATCATCACTATCTTTTATCTCATCATCAATATCTTCCGCTAAATCAGGCGAGTCTGGAACATCAGGAATGGCGATATCACCCGCATAAAGAAAACCCGATTTTTCCAAACCAATATCAACAAATGCTGCTTGAATACCTGGAATCACCCGTTGTACGCGACCTTTATAAATATTGCCTTTTAAGCCACGTTCGCGCTCACGTTCAATATAGACTTCTTCAGCAAGTCCATTTTCAATACGCGCAATCCGTGTTTCAAAGGGTGATACATTGACCAAAAGTTCAATACTCATCCTAAACGCTCCAATTCTTCTAACATCTGACATGTGGTTTTTATTGGAAGCCCCATCACATTATCCAAAGCACCATCCACGTGTGTAATAAAACTGGCTGCCCCTGCTTGAATCGCATACGCCCCTGCTTTATCCAAGACATCGTTATGGATTAAATATCGATCGATTTCTGCCTCTGTTAACGCACGAAATTGCAGTTTTGTGGTAACCGTTCGACTGATGATATGCTCACCTAGACGTACACACACTGCTGTAAGCACCGATTGTTGTTGCCCCGATAATTGTTGCAACATCGATTTTGCATGGGCTAAATCTTCAGGTTGCCCTAAGGCTTCACCATGCAAGGATACCAAAGTATCTGCGGCAATAATGGGGCGATGTTCAATGGGGCAGGCTTGCGCTTTTATGCGACACAAACGCATGACCATATCAGGTACAGTTTCGCCAGATAAGGGTGTTTCATCAATATGACTGGGCATCACTTTGACAGTAAAACCTGCACATTGCAGGAGCTGTAAGCGACGGGGTGATTTTGAGGCGAGAATAACTTCCATGCGGCGACTGTAGCAGATGTTTCAGCGAAGCTCGAACCATGTTACTTGGAACATCAAGGCAGTATTATTTTTTTTATGAAGATTCCCAATACAAGGACTTGGGAATGACGGCGTGCGTAAGATCAGTTATTTATTTCCTCAACCCTAACACCCATGTTTGAACATGGATTTTCTGCGATAAATCCGCAAGCTTTACGCGCAATTGAAAATTTCAGGAGATAGTTTAGTGAATTCATCCAAACCGACGCAACCCTTCCATTATGATGCGCAGTCCATTGAAAAAAAATGGCAGAAAACATGGGAAACATTGAATATTGATGCGACATGCAATGATCCTGAAGATCAACGTGAAACTTATTATTGTCTTGAAATGTTCCCTTACCCATCGGGCAATTTACACATGGGACATGTGCGCAACTATTGTTTGGGTGATGCGGTGGCGCGTTACAAACGTATGCAAGGCTTTAATGTCTTGCATCCGATTGGCTGGGATGCCTTTGGTCTACCTGCTGAAAATGCAGCGATTAAGCACAAACGTCCACCTGCTGAATGGACGTATGCGAATATTGATCAAATGCGCGTGCAATTAAAACGACTTGGATTTTCGTATGATTGGTCGCGTGAAATTGCCACCTGTAAACCTGACTATTATCGCTGGGAACAATGGATGTTCACCAAGCTGATGGAAAAAGGTCTCGCCTATCAAAAAGAAGCTGAAGTAAACTGGTGCGAGCCTTGCCATACCGTGCTTGCCAATGAGCAAGTCGTCGATGGCGTGTGCTGGCGTTGTGATACACCTGTGATGAAAAAGAATCTGAAACAGTGGTTTATCAAAATCACAGATTACGCTGAAGAATTATTGAATGATTTGGATCAACTGGATGGTTGGCCTGAAAAAGTGGTCGGCATGCAACGCAATTGGATTGGTAAATCAAGCGGTGCAGAAGTTTCATTTCAAGTTGAAGACTCGGATGAAGTATTGGATATTTTTACCACTCGCCCTGATACCTTGATGGGTGTGACCTATATGGCGGTGGCAGCAGCCCATCCTTTGGCACTCAAAGCGGCTGAAAATAATCCTGAATTGGCAGCTTTTTTGAAAGAATGTGCGACGATTTCAACCAAAGAAGCCGATGTCGCCACGATGGAAAAGAAAGGCATGGCTTTAGGAATCAACGCCATTCACCCCGTATCTGGCGAGTTGGTGCCAGTCTGGGCGGCCAACTTTGTATTGATGGGGTACGGCACAGGGGCGGTGATGAGTGTACCTGCCCATGATCAGCGTGATTATGATTTTGCAAAAAAATATAGTCTGAATATCAAGCAAGTGATAAACAATGTCGAAGCAAGCAGCAATGTTGATGAAGCGGCATTTACCGATGTGGGCGTGTTGGTGAACTCGGGTGAGTTTGATGGTTTAGATTCCGTGCAAGCCCAAAAAACCATGACCCAATGGTTAGAAGAACATGGGAAAGGTAAAGAAAAAATTCAATACCGTTTGAGAGATTGGTTGCTTTCTCGTCAACGTTATTGGGGAACACCTATTCCCGTGATTCATTGCGATGATTGTGGCGCAGTGCCTGTGCCAGATGACCAATTACCCGTGGTTTTACCCGAAGATTTACAACCCACTGGTGGCTCATCGCCCTTGGCAGAATGTGAAGCATTTTTGAATGTGGATTGCCCTCAATGTGGTAAAGCCGCGAAGCGTGAAGCGGATACCTTTGATACCTTTATGGAATCCTCTTGGTATATGAATCGTTATATGTCCGCGCGTTGTGATACAGCGATGGTGGATGCAGCAGATATGGAACGTTGGGGGCCTGTCGATCAATATATTGGCGGTGTGGAACATGCAGTATTGCATCTTTTATACGCTCGTTTTTATCATAAATTGATGCGTGATGTGGGTTTATTTGATGGCGATAAAGTCGGTTCTGAGCCATTCAAAAACTTATTAACTCAAGGCATGGTTCTCTTAGATGGCAGTAAAATGTCGAAATCCAAGGGAAACACAGTGGATCCAAATGCCATTATTGAAAAATATGGTTGTGATACAGCACGTTTATTTACCTTGTTTGCAGCACCACCAGAAAAAGATTTGGAATGGGAAGAAAATGGTGTCGATGGAGCGCATCGTTTCTTGAACCGTGTATGGCGTTTGCTTGAACGATTGGATAGCCCTGTAACAGCTGATGAGAATCTTAAAGCAGTGAAGGATTTACGCCGTGTGATTCATGTTACCATTGAAAAAGTAAGCCGTGCCTTTGAACATGGTTTTGCCTTTAATGTTGCCATTGCTGCACAAATGGAACTGACCAATGCCTTGCAAGCCTTTGAGATTCAAGGCGAAGCTGGCAAAGCGGCCATGCATGAAGGACTAACAGCTTTGGTAAAAATGCTCAGTCCACTTGTTCCCCATTTTGCCTGTGAATGCGGCGAACGTTTGGGATTTTCCACCCTATCCGTATGCGAATCTTGGCCTCAAGTCGATGCCTCTGCGTTGATACAAGATGAAGTAGCCTTGGTGGTTCAAGTTCAAGGTAAAAAACGAGGCGAAATCCTTGTACCTACGGGCGTGAGCCAAGATGAGGCTTTGAGCTTGGCAAAAGCGGATGCAGCTGTATCCAAATGGTTGGAAGGCATGCAGATTGTGAAGGTCATCTTGGTGAAAGGTCGCTTGTTAAACATTGTGGTACGCCCCGCATGATGCGTTGGCTGATTGGAACTGCATGCGCACTCATGATAAGCGCATGTGGTTACCACTTGGTGGGGCAGGGTGGGACATCGGATGTCATACCTAAAGATGCAGTGGCTTTGCAAGTTCAAATGCTCAATAACCATGATATTGCTTTGCTGACAGTGGTTGAGCAAGCTTTGGAACAACGGATGAGCTTACCGCTAATGAAAGAAAATAAGCATTCCGAAGATCACCTGCTGCATGTTTATATTGAACATGCACAAGAAAAGATGCTTGCCACATCCTTTGATAGTGCTGGCATTGCTAATCAGTATCGCCTAACGATTTCAGGCAAGATGCGTGTGTTATATCAAACAAAGCAGCGTTGGGAATCATCCATCATGACGGTGCAAGGGGATGTCTTTGCTACAGGTGATGCCATCGCGATTGAGGCACAACGGGAAAGCGTGGCAAAATCATTGAGAAAAGAGTGGGTTCAACACGTCTTACAACGGATGTATTCAGGTTTCTAAGCTCATAAACTTTTGCATACCAAGCAGTTTCGCCCTTGCTGTTTGGCATCAAATGTAGCGCGTTCAACTGTCCGAATCATATCACGTGCTCGATGTTTCAACATCGGGCATGTGGTCACCAAACTAATGGACACAGCACAGGCGATGCCTCATCAGGCATCACCACAAGAATATCAATCTTATATTGAGGCAGTGATACACGCATATTAAAACTTAAACACTGATGTTACGCACGTTGTGAAAAAGATGCATCATCCTATGCTCTTAGGTTCTAAATTCGGCATGCTTTGCCCTGATACTTCATTCGGCGGGGCTAAAGCCGCACTTACAGAGTCATGAACACAGAGCAATCTTCATCTCTGAAAATCGATTAAAAGAGCACGGAATGATGGAGTGCGTAACATCAGTTAAACATTAAAGCGGAAGTGCAATACATCTCCATCTTGAACAACATACTCTTTACCTTCCAAACGCATTTTCCCTGCTTCTTTCGATTTGGCTTCACCACCCAGTGTGACAAAATCATGATATGCAATGGTTTCTGCACGAATAAAACCTTTTTCAAAATCATTGTGAATGACAGCAGCGGCTTTGGGTGCTGTATCACCGATATGAATGGTCCAAGCTCGAACTTCTTTCACGCCCGCAGTAAAATAAGTAATTAAATTTAACAAGGTATAGGCGGCACGAATAACCATATTAAGCCCTGGTTCTTTTAAACCTAAATCAGCTAAAAATTCAGTTTTTGATTCGTTATCCATTTCAGCCAATTCAGCTTCAATTTGTGCAGAAACAATCGCAACTTCTGCATTTTCTTCAGCTGCAAACGCCCGTACCTTTTCCACATAAGCATTACCATCAGGCAATGAAGCATCATCCACATTGGCAATGTATAACACAGGCTTGCCAGTCAATAGGCAATAATCTGTAATTTTATCCCGATCATCATCCGTTAAATCTTGACGACGTACGGTGATACCATCTTCCAAGCCCTTTAACACACGTTCTTGCACTGCCAGCAAAGCCAAAGCATCTTTATTGCCTGATTTTGTGGTTTTAACCGTTCTTTCCACCGCTTTTTGCATGCTTTCCATATCTTTAATCATCAATTCGGTATCAATAACTTCAATATCAGAAAGGGGATCAATGGTATTGGCAACATGCGTCACATTCTCATCATCAAAACAGCGTACAACATGAGCAATCGCAGAGCATTCACGGATATTGGCAAGAAATTTATTTCCCAGACCTTCACCGCTTGCAGCACCCGCCACCAAACCAGCAATATCAACAAATTCAACGACAGCGTGTTGCATGGCTTGTGGTTTGACAATTTTTGCCAAGGCATCCATGCGTACATCTGGAACTTTGACCAAACCTATATTGGGCTCAATCGTGCAAAAAGGATAATTGGCAGCTTCTGCGCCACCACCATTCAATGCATTGAATAAAGTTGATTTACCAACATTGGGAAGCCCAACGATGCCAATGGATAATGCCATGACGTTCTCCTAAGAGGGGTTTAATTTAAGGTGAATATGATTCGCAGCGATGTCTGTTTTACTCGCTAAAATAAGTAATAATTCTTCTTCTAAAATATGAAAGATACGTGCTTCATCGGCACGATCATCTTCACTAGCTCGACCCAATACCCAATCCACAATCGCGCCGTGGGTAGGGCGACCAATGCCAACTTTGATGCGTGTATAAGATGTATCTTTAACATGCGCGTTGATAGACCGTAATCCATTGTGTCCACCATGACCACCGCCGACTTTCAAGCGGATTTTGCCACTTGGAAGATCTAAATCATCATAGATTACCGTCACATCTTTGGCTTCAATATCATAATAATGTACCAAAGCAGCCAATGATTCACCACTGTCATTCATAAAAGTTTGAGGTTTGAGTAGCAGAACTTTCCCTTCGTGACTGTTCCAAGAGGCTGTTTCAGCACGAAAACGAGGAGATGCAGAAAACTGCACCCCCTCAGATTGGGCAAGTTGATCAAGAAAACGAAAACCAATGTTATGTCTCGTGTCTTGATACTTCGAGCCAGGGTTGCCAAGCCCGACCAAGATTTTCATTTAAGCTTCAGGTTCTGCACTTACTTCAGTATCAGTAGCCGTATCATCATTCGATTCTTCTTCATGATTCTTCGGAGCAGAAATATTTAAGATAGTATAATTAAATTCATGAATGACTTTCGAACCTTCAGGCAAGCTAATATCTTCAATATGAATATTGTCACCGATATCTAAGTTGGCGCAATCCACTTCAACACTTTCAGGAATGGAATCGGCACGGCATGTTACTTCCAATACGTGACGAACAAGGTCTAACATACCACCAGCAATATCACCGGGACATTTGTCATAATTAAGCACAATCACAGGAACTTCAACAGTCACGCTATCAGCAGAAGATACACGCATAAAATCCAAATGCATGGCTGTATCTAAAAGAGGATCCCATTGCGTATCTTTTAACAAGACTGTTTCTGTACCTTTTCCAGCCACGTTTACAGATAGCATAGAGGTATAAAAAGCTTCTACATTCAACTTTTTACCAATGCTATTTGCATTCAAGGTAATCGCTAAATCAGGCTTTCCTCCACCATAAATAATGGCGGGTAATGAACCAGCGCGACGCATACGGCGAGCATCGCCTTTGCCTGTGGTTTCACGCAAAGTTGCGTCGATAATCAAATCAGTCATGGTTTTATAACCTCTTACTTAAGATGAATCTGGTGGGTTGACCCAAACAGATTTTTGACAAGCTTTTTGGGCTTTCAAAAAAGAATATCCACATGATTAAAGAATACGATGTGGACTGAAATATTAGTCGTATAAGCTGCTAATGGAACGTGCGCTATAAATACGTTTGATGGCTTCACCCATTAAATTACCGATGGGGTGAATACGTACTTTGCCGGTGTTCAAAATATGTTCAGGTTGTTTAATGCTATCGGTAATAACCAGTTCAGTCAGACAGGATGCTTTTAAACGTTCGGCTGCCGGTCCAGATAATACACCATGTGTCGCATAGGCTGAGACTTTGCTTGCGCCACGCTCCATCAATGCTTCCGCAGCATTACATAATGTACCTGCTGTATCCACCATATCATCAATCAGAATACAATGACGATTTTCAACATCACCAATGATATTCATGATTTTAGCTACATTGGGTGCAGGTCGACGTTTATCCACAATGGCAATATCAGCATGTAATTTTTTCGCCAAACCACGTGCTCGCACCACACCACCTACATCAGGTGAAACGACAAGCACATCATCGACACTGTTCTTCGATTGAATATCTTTAGCAAACAAAGGCCCTGCAAAAATATTATCGACTGGGATATTAAAGAAACCCTGAATTTGAGTCGCATGCAAATCCATTGTAAGCACACGAGTCACACCTGCTGCCTGCAATAAATCAGCAACCAGCTTTGCAGAAATGGGTGTGCGTCCAGCACTTTTACGATCTTGTCTTGCATAGCCAAAGTATGGAATCACGGCGCAAATTTCGCGTGCCGAAGCACGTTTCGCAGCATCAATCGCCACCAAAAGTTCCATTAAATTATCATTGGCTGGTGCTGATGTGCTTTGTACTAAAAAGACATCCAAACCTCGAATGGTTTCCTCATACTGTAAAAAAACTTCACCATCAGAAAAACGTTGAACATCAATGTTGCCAACAGGCATGTGAATATGATTACAAATAGATTGGGTAAGCTCAGGATTTGACGTTCCAGAAAAAAGACGCAACTTCTCAGGATTCGACATGTGGATAATACTCCGTTGTCATGAATAAATAATATAAAATGGCTGGGGCGGCAGGATTCGAACCTGCGCATGACGGGATCAAAACCCGCTGCCTTACCGCTTGGCTACGCCCCAATATTATACAAATGAAGGATGTGTTTTTAACAACTGTCCTACATGCGTCCAACTTACTAAACCTTCATGTTGAAGGTGATCTGCAAGCTGTGTTGCTTCAAGTTTGGAAGAACATAATCCAATACAAGTTGAACCGCTACCACTCATCCAAGCTTGTTTAGAGCTCAATCTCATGTTTGACAAAACAGATGAAATCATGGGTAATAGTGTAGCAGCACTGCCTTCCAAATCATTGGATCCGATAGGTGTATATGCCCTTGAAGCGGGGCGCACTTTATCGCCGGGTTTTTGCTTAGTCAACAAAAAATCTTGGCTTCGATCAAATTGATGAAAGACATCTCGCGTGGACAAACCTTTCTTTGGCTTAGCCAGACAAATATAACCATTGGGTAATGACTCTGGGTAGACACTTAAATCTTCCCCCACTCCTTTGGCTAAGCTGGCTTGCCCAAATAAAAAACAAGGGATGTCTGCACCAAAAGGCGTTGCAAATGCAATCAATGCTTCAGTTGTTAAATGTAAGTCCCACAAGACATTGGCAGCTAATAATGCACTGGCAGCATCCGATGAACCACCACCCAAACCAGCTTCGTGAGGTAAGTTTTTCTCAATCTTTACATGTAAACCCTGATTCACCTGATATTTTTTCTGAAGTGCGAATAAGACTTGAAAGACTAAATTTTTATGACCCGATAAAGCATCGATATTGCATTCAACAGTGATTTCTTTGCTTAAGCGCAGCGTCAATACATCATAAACATCGACATAAACAAAACTTGTATCCAAAGCATGTCTGCCATCATCTAACATCTCTGTGACATGTAAATGCAAGTTAATTTTAGCAGGTGCAAGCAAACGTCCTGATTCGGGCATGTGAAATATCATGGATTCATCCTTAATATAGCTTTGCGACCATGGGTAATATCCATGATACTGAGAAAGTGATAGTTCTGTTTCCATTGCAATTGAATCACACCCCCATTCATTTTCCCTTTCCAAAGCTTTCCATCGTTACTGTGTAAGGACTGCGGCATCTGATGGTGCAAGATTTTCGCCAAACGCCACGGGGGTAAAACAATACCCAACTCTTGCCATTGCTTCTCATCGACTGTTCGCCATTGAGGTATCGCCACTTGATTGTTTCGCATGCTTAAATGCTCACCTTGCCAACGCAATTCCATCACCCGACCCGATGCAGCATGCGTCAAACGTGCATAACCTTGATGTAAATCAGCTTTCCACCCAATCAACACTTGAAAACGATGTTTGGGAGAAAAAACCAATAAACGCCCTTGAAATGATGTAATTTTTTCAGCTGGTTTTGACCCATCAAGCTTATCGTTCACAGGTACTGTCGCACAGGCAGTTAAGCACAGACTAAGTATTAGCCCATAAATCAAACGCATCGTTTATTGCAAGCCATGTTTTATTTTATATTGTAATAATTTAGGTTTTTCTGGTTTTAATGTAATCGCTAACTGCCACTGTTGAATGGCAACATCATGCTGACCTAATTTCCATAATATATCACCCAAGTGTTCCTGCATGGTGGCATCATCTTTGATGATTGCTAACGATTGACGTTGCAACTTCATCGCTTGCTCATAATGCCCTTGTTGATAATAAACCCATGCCAAAGAATCCAAGTAATAACCATCATTAGGTTTCAACTGAAGTGCTTTTTGAATATATGATTTAGCTTTATTTAATTGGACGCCTTGTTCAGCATACGTATACCCTAAAAAATTCAATGCTTCCGTATTCTCAGGATGGTCTTGAATCACTTGCTTGAGCGTTGTTTCCACGTCTTTATAACGCTTGAAATGTTCCAGAGCAATCGCTCTATTGAGCATTAAACGAGGGGAAGGATCATCTAATAAAGCACCTTCTTCACTTGTATCCAATAGCTTTTGGTAGTCTTTTTGATTCAAATAACTCGCTGATAATAAAATCCAAGCGTGCTTTCTTTCTGGGTAATCTTTTAACAATGGAAGCATGCGTTGTTGTACTAAATCAAACTTTTTATCAACAAAATCCATACCTGCTAAACGCAGTTGAGCTTCAACCCATAAACCATCGCCTTGAGGCACGTGTTGATATAAAGCACGAGCGCGTTCTGCTTGTTTCAAATATTCAAGACTCGCTGCCAAATAAAAAGCATGACCACGCCCTTTCGGTTGAAGCTTATAAGCACGTTCAAAATAGACTTTGGCTTGTTTGATTTGTTGCTGTTGATAAAACAATACACCGAGTGCTGAAGCTATTGCAGCATTGTCAGGCATACTTGCTGCCAATTCTTGATACAAACGAATCGCATCTTTTTCATGACCTGTACGAATATACAAAGCAGCTAATTTATTTTTTACCCGCATATCATCGGGATGCGATGATAAAAACGTCTTCAAATAATGTTTGGCTTGGTTCTCGTCACCTTGCTGCATGGCAACATGACTTTGTAATAAGGGAACGTCACTATCATCAGGGGCAAGCTGCTGCATTTTTTCAAGTGATTTTAGTGCTTGCGTATATTTCTTTTCATACAAAAAAACATCCGCATCTAATTTTCTTAACATGGCCGTATCATGACGTTGAAACGCCGTTTGAATGACAATATGAGCCAAAGCCCATTGTTTAGTTTCCATAAATAAGGCAATTTGCAAATGTCTTGCAGGTAAAAAATCAGGAACGACACTTAACACACGCGTTAATTCATCCGATGCATCTGCATATTGACCTTGTGCTGCCAGTACCCGTGCATATAAGGTATGAAGGCGTAAAATATGGTCGTCTTGTTGAGCTTTAATCATCGGATGATGTGCCAATAAGGGTTGCAATAAAGCGATGCTTTGATGATACTTTTTATATTTTAACCATAATTGAACCAACTGCAAACGAGGCTCAACCGCCCATTTCTGTTCACCTTTGGCATGCGCTAACTTTTGATTCAACGCTTCCAAAAACTGCATCGCTAGATGATGATGATTCTCTTGCAATGCGCTGCGTGCTGCCATGTAAAGGAAACGAGGGCTATGGTGCATGAAATCCGCAGCTTTCGCCTGTTGAACAACCTTCATCGGCTTTTTGTCGACTGCTACCTGTTTCTTTGCAATACTTGAACATGCTGATACTGCAAGCAGCATGAACATCCATAAAAATAATTTCATACGTTTTTTTCCTTTACTAACACGGGGTGAAATTGCTGTGTATCATCATGGGGTTCCCAGTAACGAACATCCCTTACTTCACCATCACATACACTCACAATAGGATATAAAAAACCTTCCCATGCACCGTCTAAATCTGTGGGTGAAGGTTTAGCGGGACAATCAGGATGCGAGTGAAAAACACCAATAATTTCCACATCACTGTTGCGAATTTCAACGTCAATGGCTTGATAACCCTTTGGATCGAGTTCAAAACGATCGGCTGCTCGATTTGTATTAAGATTAGCAATCTGTCGTACTGATAAAATATGCCAGCCTTGTTGATTTATATGACCCAACAAAAGACCACACACCTCATTTGGGTAACCCAACACCGCTATCGACTTCATATTTTCTATGGCATCAGCAGTGATATAACACGCTTGTTCTGCGGCTTGTTCACTCCATACTTCTTTATATTCAGGGCTACGAAATCGTGCTGGCTCATATTCTGATAAGGGCAAATTGAATCTCCTTTGACACACGTTTGCTCATAAAAATTTATTGGCAAACTATCACCTTGCTTATTGTAAAGGCAATCCATATCATTTGCCGCCGTGAAAGTGAGCCGAGGCTCGCTTTTTTTGTTTTTATGGGGTAATGAAATGAGCCTAGAAGATCAAGTTCAAGCGTTGGCAACACCAATTGCTGAAGAATTATCCATGGAAATTCTTAAAATTGTGATGGATGGTGGTTCCCGAAGTCGCTTGGTGAAAGTTATCGTGGATCGGCGTGGTGGCGTATTATCTGATGAATTGGTTCGCATGAGTCGTGGTTTGGGCTTACAAATGGACGTAGAGGATGTGGTGGTTGGTAAATATCAACTCGAAGTAACCACACCCGGTTTTGAGTGGCCTTTGCAAACGCAAGCTGATTTTGACCGCTACTTAGGGGACTGGTTAAAAGTTGTACAAGA
Organism: Mariprofundaceae bacterium; assembly: GCA_030950985.1. Taxonomy (GTDB): domain Bacteria; phylum Pseudomonadota; class Zetaproteobacteria; order Mariprofundales; family Mariprofundaceae. Next base: position 36,437 of record JAUZQM010000035.1, read on the forward strand.
AAACCCTCCTTCCATTGAAGGTGAAAACCTAGGTTTGAATGGCGATAGTTTCTCTATTCGAGATGACAAAGGAAAAGTACATCATTTTATCATCCATGATGTTGTAAAAGTAATACGTACAATCAATTGGAAAGCGATTTCCAAAGCACAAAAAAGTAAATAAGAGATGAGTCATAACGGGGTTTACCATAATGGGTGTTGATATGATGCAGGTTGCTGATGCCGTAGCACGTGAGAAATCAGTGGATCGCGAGCTTGTTATTGATGCAATGGAACAAGCCATCAAGACGGCTGCTCGTCGTACTTACGGCACCAAAGCATTGGATGCTAAGATGGATCAAACATCAGGTAAAATTTGTTTATTCCATGTTCGTATCGCAGTGGAAGAAGTCGAAGATGATGAAAACGAATTAACCTTAGAAGAAGCGTTAACGCTGAAAGCTGATGCTGAAATTGGTACTGTATTCCGTACCCCTTTACCAGCCATTGAATTAGGGCGCATTGCGGCTCAAACTGCCAAACAAGTTCTCTATCAAAAAATTCGTGAAGCAGAACGCAATCGTATTGTTGCCGAATTTGAACCCCAAGTGGGTGAGATTGTCACGGGTATTGTGAAGCGTGTTGAACGCGGCAATGTTTATGTCGATTTAGGTCGTGGTGAAGCGGTGATGTACCGTGAAGATTTATTGCCACGCGAATCGTATCGCCAAGGTGATCGTGTTCGCGCGTATTTACGCGAAGTACGTAACCAAGCGAAAGGGGCTTTGATATTCATTTCACGGGCTGATGCTGGCATGGTATTAAAACTTTTTGAACAAGAAGTTCCTGAAATTCAAGATGATTTAGTGACTATTCAAGCTATTTCTCGCGACCCTGGTTCACGCAGTAAAATCGCAGTCATTTCAATGGAACCCGGTATTGATCCTGTCGGTGCTTGTGTGGGCATGCGTGGTGCGCGTGTTCAAGCCATTGTCAACGAACTACATGGTGAACGTGTGGATATTATTGAATGGACAGAAAACCCAGCTGAATTTGTCGTTAATGCTTTATCACCAGCGGAAGTTGTACGTGTGATGGTGGATGAAGAAAACAACACCATCGAAGTCGCTGTCAATGAAGATAATTTGGCGATTGCGATTGGTAAACGCGGTCAAAATGTACGTTTGGCTTCTGAATTAACGGGTTGGCATATTGAATTAATGACAACAGGGCAAGAAGCTGAAAAACGTGCGGAAGAAACAAGCTCGGCTAAAGAGTCCTTTATGTCATGTTTGGATGTGGATGAAGATTTTGCCAATTTATTGGTAGCTGAAGGATTCTTATCACTGGATGATTTGGCATATTGCGAAGTAGCAGATTTGCAATTGGTTGAAGGTTTGGATGAAACATTGGCAGAAGAAATTCAAAAACGTGCGCGTAACAGCTTATTGGATCAAGCCTTACAAACAGCGAAAGACGATGAAAATGACATCTCTTTGTTGGACTTGCCCGATATGACCCGTGATATTGCTGCCCAATTAGCGGAAAGAAATATTTTAACAGCCAAAGCTTTAGCCGATGCTGATTTGGATGATTTAAAAGGTATTTTCGGGCTTGAAAAACCTGAAAACTTAATTCTTGCAGCGCGTGAGGCTTGCGGCTGGTTTGCCTGATATGACAAATAAACGCAGTGTAGAAAGAATCTGTTTTGCATGCCGTCAAAGCATGCCTAAAGCAGATATGTTGCGTTTGGTTGTTGATGATGCAGGTCTATTGTGGCCTGATATATTACAAAAAGCTCCAGGGCGTGGTTCTTATCTATGTATGCAAAGCGACTGCTTGGCAAGCATGAATGACCGACGTTTGGGTGTGTTGTATCGCAAATGTCATATTTCCTTGCCACAATGGTTTGGTTTAAATGAACGTTTGAACAGTGTGTTGGAAAAAGTGATTATTGAGCAATTAATACGCTTGAAATCAATCGCATGTGTAGGAAGGGATGCAGTAATGCATCAAATGTGGAAGAATGCGCCGCTCTTATTGATCATGGTTAATGAGTCAGGGGCAGCTTTGCAACGGCAAGTCATGAATGCAGTCGCAAAGCGACATGAAATGAGATTAAAAACAATACCGTTGGATGATGTATCTGAAGACTGGCTGATACAGGTTTTTCAACGTGATAAAGTGTCTGTGGTAACTTTACCTGTTTCTCGACAAACAGAAAAGCTGCAACAATGGTGTATTTGGCATAGGCATTTAAAAGGACGTAAGGTAAGCGATGGCGAATAAACGCGTGCTCGAACTAGCAAAAGAACTGAAAGTAGAAGTAGCAGATGTTAAAAAAGCTGCTTCCCGTTGTGGTGTGGCTGTAGATAGCCCAACCACAATGTTAAACGATGATGATAGTCGTCGAATTAAGGCAGCATTGAGTCAAAGCGATCAAGCTGCAGGCGGTTCGGGAAAAACCTTATCTCCACGTTCAGGTGTTGGTCGTAGTGCCACATCTGACGGACGAGGACATACTGTTCAAGTAGCGACACGCCGTCGTCATGTAAAACCTTCAGGAAAGTCTACACTTTCTTTGAAACAGGCTACTGTCGATAAGCCTGTAACAGCAACAAAAGATGCACCTGTAAAAGAAAAAAGTGCAGATGCAAGTAAGACAGAAATAAGCAAAACAGAAGTTATTCATACAGAAGCGGCAACGATAAAACAAAACAACAAACCTAAAGTCGAAGCTGCAAGCAAAAATGTAGCTAAAAAAACTGTAGCACCGACGAAAAAGGTAACACCACCCGTTCGTAATACATTGTCACCTGCAAAACGGGCAGAACAAGCTTTGGAAAAGAAAAAACAAGACGCTGAAAAGCAGATTATGGAAGAAAAAACAAAACGTTTGGTCGCTCACACAGCGCAAAATCGTTCTCCAAGCCCTCAACGTGCAAATCCGAATCGTCCTGCTGGTCAAGCACGTCCCAACCCAAATCGTCCTGCTGGTCAAGCACGTCCCAACCCAAATCGTCCTGCTGGTCAAGCACGTCCCAACCCAAATCGTCCTGCCGCTGGTCAACAACGTCCCAATCCGAATCGTCCTGCTGGTCAAGCACGTCCAAACCCAAATCGTCCTGCCGCTGGTCAACAACGTCCTAATCGCCCTATGGGTCAGCAAGCACGTAACACGACAAAACCTCGTACCACTATTCGTAAAGGTTTAACGCCTGCACAAATTGCAGGCGCAAAAGCACCTAAATCATCGATTAAACAAATTGAAGCTAAAATCACCAAAGAGCGCAATGACCGTCGCCGTGAAAATGCAGCGCGTAACAACCGTCGATCTGCGGGTGCTCAATCTCGTCCTGGGCAAACAACAGCTGGAGTAAGCCGTCGCACAACACCAAATATTGGTGCAGCCTCAACAGAACCTGTTGCAGCACCAACAGCAGTAAAACGTCGTTTTTCTGGGCAGCCCGGTCAACGCCCTATGCAACGCCGCTTAACACCGGGTCAAAAAGCCGCACGTCGTTCTTATTCTGCCAAGCGAAATGAAGTATTAACGCCGCAACAAGAAGAACGGATGGCTCGTCTTGCCAAGGGCGATCGCCGTCGATTTATGAAGAAATCGATTACGAAGGATGATGAAGATTTTGTAATTCGTGAAGTTGAAATTACCAATCCTATCGTGGTTTCTGAATTGGCAAACCGCATGGCCATTAAGACCATTGAAGTCGTCAAACAGTTGATGAATATGGGAACAGTGGTGACATCCAATGACAATCTTGACAGTGATACAGCGATGCTAGTCGTTGAAGAATTTGGTCATAAAGCGAAAGTTATCAATGAAGCTGCTGTGGAAGATATTCTGGTTGAAGAAACAGGTGTCGATGAAGAATTATTAACACCACGTCCACCCGTTGTCGTTGTGATGGGTCACGTGGATCATGGTAAAACATCCATTTTGGATGCCTTACGAAAAGCTACCGTTGCTGAAGGTGAAGCAGGCGGTATCACGCAACATATTGGTGCCTACATGGTGAAACTTGATAGCGGTGAACGTGTCGTCTTTGTTGATACGCCCGGTCATGAAGCATTTACCAGCTTGCGCGCCCGTGGCGCGAAGCTAACCGATGTCGCCGTTCTTGTTGTCGCAGCTGATGAGGGTGTGATGCCTCAAACTGTTGAAGCGTTGAACCATGCAAAATCTGCTGGTGTACCGATTATTGTTGCCATCAATAAAATGGATAAAGAAGGTGCGAACCCTGAAAATGTTAAACGTCAATTATCTGAACATGGCATTCTTTCTGAAGAGTGGGGTGGTGATACTATCTTTGTTGAAGTATCAGCACGTACAGGTCAAGGCTTGGATGACTTGTTAGAAATGTTGGCATTACAAACTGAAGTATTGGAATTACGTGCTAATCCTGAAGGCATCGGGCGTGGTGTGGTGGTTGAATCACGTTTGGATCGTGGTCGTGGCCCTGTCGCAACCGTATTGGTTCAAAATGGTACCTTTAAAAAGGGTGATATTGTGGTGGTTGGTTCAGTCACAGGTCGTATCCGTGCAATCGTGGATGAAAATGCCGTACAACATCGTACTGCGGGACCATCCGTACCGTTTGAGTTGTTAGGTTTGGAATCTGTGCCTGATGCAGGCGAGAAAATTGTTACTGTGACCAGTGACCGTCAAGCTCGTGATATTATTTCTTATCGTAAAGAACAGACACGTCAGTTGAAAGAAGCTTCTAGCAAACGTGCAAGTTTTGATGATTTATTTGCGGCTGTGAAGAGCGAAATGGCAGAAGTGGCTGTGATTATCAAGGGTGATGTATCGGGTTCTGTGGATGCCATGGCTGAATCCTTGGTGAAACTAGGTACCGATGAAGTTAAAGTGAAAATTGTACATAAAGGCATCGGTGCGATTACTGAATCGGATGTCATGTTGGCACAAGCATCCCATGCTATGATGATTGGTTTTAATGTTCGCCCTGAAACCAAGGCCAAGCGTTTGGCCGCAGATCACAAAATTGATATTCGTTTTTATAAGGTAATTTATGATGCGATTGATGATGTGAGAGCAGCAATGGCTGGTGAATTATCACCTGATCAAGTTGAGAAAGTCACGGGTGAAGCTGAAATTCGTCAGGTGATTACCGTACCGAAGATTGGTGCAGTTGCAGGTACTTATGTCACCGAAGGTTATGTAACACGCGGATCGAAGGTTCGTGTATTACGAGATAATGTATTGATTCATGATGGTGAATTAGCTTCCTTACGTCGCTTTAAAGATGATGTGAAAGAAGTGAAATTAGGTTATGAATGTGGTATCGGTATTGAAAAATTCAATGATGTGAAAGAAGGCGATAAGTTTGAATTTTACATCATCGAAGAAGTAGCGGCGACACTTTAATCACTTATGAAAAGCTTTAAGAAACCATCCAAATATAGGATGGAATCCGATATTCAACATTTACTTACGACGTTATTACAACGTGACATCAATGATCCGTGCCTTTTAGGCACGGTGATTACCTCTGTGGATGTGTCTCGGAATAATCAAAGCGCTGTAGTTAAAGTACATGGTATGAAGCGAGATGATGCTGATTTGGTGGCAGAGCGTTTGATGAATCTGTCATCTCATTTTGAATATGAACTGCGCCGTGCAATGAAGCGTAAACGTATTCCACATTTAAATTTTTCTTGGGATCACTCTTTGGATCAAGGTAATGATATGGTTGAACTCTTAAATAAGTTGCATCGCTCTTGAAGAGCCTTTACGAAGATGTGAATTGGCAAGTTCTCAAACAGACCTTGTCTAACGCCAAAAAAATCCACGTCATTGCCCATGTCAATCCCGATAGTGATACGATTGGTTCACAGCTTGCCTTGTATCATGCTTTGACCGCCCAAGGTTTCCATATTGTGATGCATAATATTGATCCTGTACCCCGTATTTGTCAGTATTTACAGGGTTCAGGATTGATTACTCACGGTGAAGATTTTTCTGAATTACAGGGTTGCGATACGATTATCGCTGTTGATGCAGGAGCATTTGGTCGTTTGGGCATGGCATCTTCGTATGTTCAAGGAAAAACCCTCATAAACATTGATCATCATGCGAGCAACACGCTTTATGGCGACATCAATGTTGTTGATGCGCGATATTGTGCTACGGGTGCCATGATTTATGATTTGATTCAAAGTTATGATTTACCCATGAGTGAAGCGATGGCAGCACCGATTTATGCGGCTGTTTTAACCGATACAGCGAGTTTTCGTTTATCCACGGTCACTGCGGATACCCATCGTATGATTGCGAATCTTTTAGATGCAGGTGCTTCTGTAGAAACCGCGTCACATGAGATTTATCAAAACTTCCCTAAACAACGTTTTGATTTATTAAAATACGCCTTAGATTCTTTGGATATTCAACACAATGGTTGTTCTGCATGGATTTCTGTGCGGTATGCTATGTATCAAGAAACAAACATGAGTGCTGAAGATAGTGAAGGGTTTATTGATTATGCCCGAAGTATTGCAGGTGTATGCGTGGCTGTTTTTTTACGTGAGGAATCGCCAGAGCAATGGAAGCTGAGTCTAAGAGGAGAATATCCTTATGATGTTAGTGCTGTGGCAGCCTCACTGGGTGGCGGTGGTCATAAATATGCCGCAGGTTGTTCTTTAGAAGGAGGCTTTGAAAAAGTACAAAACCAAGTGTTTGAAGCAGTAGGCGCTTGTTTACAAGTATGAACGTATCAGGCGTTGTCTTTTTAGATAAACCGTTGGGATGGACATCACGAAAAGCGGTCAATGAAATGGTGCGTTGCTTTTCTAAACCAGGGCAAAAGCGTATCAAAGCAGGTCATGCAGGTACATTAGATCCTTTAGCGACAGGCATGTTGCCCATTTTATTGGGCGAAGCTACCCGCTTTGCTGAACTGGGACTTGCGGCTGAAAAACGTTATACCGTTAGCTTTGATCTAAGTTATCAAACAGATACCTTAGACCGTGAAGGCGAGATACTTGAGCGTTTTGACTCATCCATCGATTGCGATGATATCAAAGCTTTGATTCCTACATTCTTAGGAGAGCAGGAACAAGTGCCTCCTTTGTACTCTGCGATTCGTGTGAATGGTAAACGGGCGCATGCTATTGCTCGAGAAGGTGGCAATGTAATCTTGCCCGCACGCACGATTTGTATCCATTCGATTGAACTTCTTGATGTTGATTTCCCAACGGTAACATTAAATGTGCATTGCTCTAAAGGCACATATATTCGGTCTTTAGCAAGGGACATTGGCAAAGCTTTAGGTTTAGGTGGTTGTGTCACCATGTTGCGCAGAACCTCTACAGGTGCGTGGCCTGAAGCCATGATGGTAAGTATCGATCAATTAGAGGCGGACATGGCTTCTTGTGTCTTACCATTAAAACAATGGTTACGTGATTATTCCGAGTTTTCCTTATCAGAAGATGATGCCAAACGCTTTCTAAATGGACAGCGCATTCAAATGGATACACCTATGAATGGTGATGTGTTGGCTATCTCTGGCGATCTCTTATTGGGAACGGGCTGTTTAAAACCAGGGCAACATCGTCAAGTCTTGCACCCTGTACGGATCCTTCCATCAGCTCAACATCATATATTGTAGTCATTCAAGTGAACATTTTATGAGCTTTATTGTCACCTTCGAGTGCTTGTGTCGAGGGTCTTTTGTTTCAAACATGAGATGCCCGATAAAAGATTTCGGGCATGACGATACGTTCATACTGAAACGACTATATAAGGGGAAATGAACATGTTACACAAACATACCTATGCCATCTTGTTATTATCATTATTCACGCTTGGACAAGTTGCATGTGCAAATCAAGAAAGTACGCATAAGGAGAATAAAATGGGCTTATTTAGCAAAGCACCCCAAGCAGGTGATGACAACATTCCTGAGGGAAATCATATCAAAATTACTACCAAATATGGTGATATGATACTTGAATTATATCCTGATACAGCACCCAATACAGTTGCTAATTTCAAAGCTCTCACAGGCAAAGGATTTTATGATGGTCTCACTTTTCATCGTGTCATTGCAGGTTTTATGGCACAAGGTGGCGATCCAGATGGCACAGGCATGGGCGGACCAGGTTACAAAGTGAAAGCTGAATTTAATGCACGTCATCATGAACGTGGTACTTTGGCAATGGCACGCTCTCAAGATCCAGATTCAGCGGGTAGTCAATTTTATATTTGTTTTGCACCCGCACCTCACTTAGATGGTCAATATACTATTTTTGGTAAAATCACAGAAGGTTTAGATGTATTGGATCAAATCAAGCAAGGTGATTTGATGGAAAAGGTATCGGTAGAGCCTTAGTTTTTAAAGTTTTGGATCACAGCGTTACAAAGCATATTGGTCTTTGTGACGTTGTGATATTTAATCACTGATGTTATGCGATTTGATGAAAAAGAAGCGTTATTTTAGCTTGGTCGATCATTTAACACCTTTTGGAAATGTGGCTTTAGCCACGCCCTGATACGTCATTCGGCGCGGCTAAAGCCGCACTTCCAGAGTGATATGGAATGTTCCTATATTTCCCGATTAAAAGACCATGTGAATGACGGTATGCGTAACATCAGTTAATCAGAAAACTCATCATCACTCCAATCATCTCCACTACCGTCACTCTGAACCTTATCAGCAGGTGGATGACCATCATAAATGACATATTGACGATGTTGTCGCCATGCTTCACGCGTAAAAATATATGGGTCAAGTGCCACTTCATCGCGCATATTTGAAGCTTCCATCACCCGTGATCGCATATCAATATATTTCATCACGGTCAAAGGCAGAGTAACTTGTGGTGTGGTTATGAGAAACAACCAAAAGGTCAGATCGGTTGCTGTTCCAGTGATAAAATCAGGCGTATTTCTCAATGAATTTGGCCCTAAAAATGGGTATTCAATGTAAGCACTTTTTCCCACACCCCATACTGCCAAAGTCTGCCCCAAATCTTCATTGTGTTTTTCAAAACCCAATGGCGTTGCCACATCGGCAATACCTGCAAAACCAAGTGTCGAGTTAATCACAAAACGTGTTGTATCACTGAACCCTTGTTTTACTTTGCCTTGTAAAAAATCATTCAAGACCGTATTTAAATAGGTCACATTATCAAAAAAGTTCGACACCAAACCACGTGTTGGCTCACTGGCAATCGATTGATAACCCAAAGCGAGCGGTTTCATGGTTGCGCGATCGACCACATCATTAAAATGATCAAATTTACGGTTCATGCCCTCTAAAGGGTCATATTCATTTTGTGCTGTGGCACAGCCCGAAAGCATGGCTAGGACAAATAAGGAAAGGATATATTTTTTCATTGCCGCAGTATGCAAGGACTAGCTCGTTCATCAAGTCATCATGAAGCTTGCAATATGAGTATTTATAGCCATAAATAGCCTATGATAAAAATTATTTTCGCTTTGTTTATTATTGTTCCCCTCTTGGAACTTTATGTTTTGATTCAAGTCGGGGCTGGTATTGGTGGTCTCTCTACAATCATTCTATGTTTATTGACTGCGGGTTTGGGTGGTTTACTGATTCGCTGGCAAGGGTTGCGTACTTTAGTATCGGCTCAACAAGAGTTGCTTCAAGGCGGTTTGCCTGCTGCACATATTTTACATGGCATTATGCTTGCCATTGCTGGTCTTTTACTCTTTTTACCAGGTCTCATCACGGATACATTGGGTTTTTTATTGCTTGTTCCATTTTTACGTGAGCAAATTATTTTGTATGCAGTGCGTGATAAAAAAGTACATCAGCCTACGCATCACTCAGACGTTATTGAAGCCGAAATCATTGAACCCAAAGATTTTCATGTCAAATAATTGATGTTACGCATACAGTCATATCGTTATTTTTTAATCGGATTTCAGGGATGACATTGCTGTGTGTTCAACACTCTGGAAGTGGGGGGGGTGGGGCGGGGGAAGAAGGATATGAGG
>JAUZQM010000036.1 GCA_030950985.1 Mariprofundaceae bacterium
GATAAACGCTTTATCAGAATGGCGGGTTCATTTGTGGATATTGATGATATTCATATTGATTTGATTGATCGAATCAACCCATTTCAAGAGGCATTTGAGATTCTCTCAAAGTCGGTGACAACTAAAGTGCTTAAAGTGATTCAAGATACCATTGAAGCGACACGCATCAAAATGGATTTTGAGGAAGCTAAAATCCTTTGGCCTAAGATCCAAGAGTTTACGAAAATGTATGAGCGCGAGCCAAGCCTCAAGTCCAATGACCCATTGGAAAAACGAATGGCTGAATGTATTATTTACTTGAAAAATGAGAAACGAAAACGAGCTGAAGCCAATGGATAAAAATGATGCATTGGATGACATCTTTAATAATGACCCACTAGGATTACTTGAGGTTAAAGCTAGGAATGCCAATGCTCAAACAGCCGATGAGCGTTTGCTGGCATCATTTCAGGAAATAAATGACTTTGTTAAGAGCAATGGTAAGGAGCCTGAACCAAACCCTGCAAACATTTCAGAATTTCAACTTTACGCACGCTTAAAAAGCTTAAGAGAAGATGATGAAAAGATTGTTATGCTGACGGAGCATGATGTGCATCATTTGCTACCCGTTGTTGAGGTTAACCAAGTGAGTGAGCCTGAAGCTCATTATGAGAAACCCAAAGAGATAAATTCCATTGATGATATTCTAGGGGATGATGGGCTGGGGATTCTTGGCGGTGATGAAGAAGGACTCTTTGATTTTAAACATACACCGAAAGGACATGTGCGAGGAACAACAGATTTTGTTGCACGGCGTAAAGCATGTAAAGATTTTGATAAGTATGAAGAGGTTTTCAAAGGTGTTCAAAAAGACTTATCTGAAGGGAAGCGTGAACTGATTGAGTTTAATGAGCGTCAACTGGTTGCTGGAAATTTTTTCGTACACAATGGCATTTTACTTTTACTTGAAGAAGTGTACGAAGCAGACAAAGATAAGTTTGGCAAGCTAGACGGGCGGACGCGGGTTATTTTTGAGAACGGGACAGAATCAGGCATGAAGTTGCGGTCTTTAGGTAAAAACTTATTTATGAATGGTAAAGCTGTTTCACGGAATGCAGAACAGGATAGTGAAGATTTTACGGCTAAGTTTAGCAATATAACTGATGAGGATGAAGAAGCTGGATATATTTATGTGCTTAAATCGAAAAGCACGGATGAGAAAATATCCTCTATCCAAAATTTATATAAAATTGGCTACTCTAAAGTTGATATTCAAGAGCGAATTAAAAATGCTGAAAAAGAGCCAACATACTTAATGGCGCCTGTAAGTATTGAAGGTGCGTGGAAATGCTTCAATATGAATCCACAAAAGTTGGAACAACTACTACACAACTTCTTTGGTAGCTCTTGCTTAGAATTAGATGTGTTCGATTCGAAAGGGAAAAGACATGCACCTAGAGAATGGTTTATCGCACCGCTTGATGTGATTGAACAAGCTATTGAATTCATTATAAGTGGGAAAATCGTGAACTATAGGTTTGATGTTGAAAGCCTGATGATTTTAAAGCGGCATTAATTATGAGGCACTTGAGTAGAGGTATGTAATGCATGGACATTTTCACGTCATTTCCACTAAATATTTTGATTTTATCATGGCCATGTTTTGTCTCTTTTAAAGCCAAGGTGCTATTGGCTTTTTCCTATGCCCATGATGCTGTCATTCGTAGTTACTTGGGTTATGAACATCGTTATGCAGCCATGCAGCGTAAGGTGATATTGCATATTGTGGGTGAGGCATGAAATATAAAATTTTAGAAAAAGTATCGTTGTTTCAAGGTTTTTTTAAGTTTGAAAGGTTTAAAATTAAGCATGATACGTTTGAGGGTGACTCGCTGACGATTGAGCGCGAATTGCTGGAGCGTGGGGATGCTGTTGCCATTTTGTTGTATGATAAACATTACGATGAGGTGTTGCTTATTGAGCAGTTTCGGATTGCACCAGCAGTGCGCAACGACAATGCTTGGATGATTGAAGTGGTAGCTGGCATGTTGGATGAGGGTGAAGATAAGGTGACATGCGCGATTCGTGAATCGGTTGAAGAAGCAGGTTATCGACCATTTGATATTCAATTTTTAGGTAAGTCATACGCATCACCCGGTGGTACATCGGAATGTTTATATATGTATTTGGGGCATGTGGATAAAGATAAACCTGTTGCCGAAGGTGGGGGTTTGGATGAGGAGCATGAAGATATCCGTAGCTTTTGGGTGTCTCGCCAAGAGGCTGTGCGCATGGTGAAAGATGGACGCATTAACTCAGGCGCACCGATGCTGGCAGTGTTATTGGCATTTGGTGTGGATGGTTTGGTTGGGGGTTGAACTTATATGTCGCATGGTTTTAAGTTTTTTAACTGATGTTACGCACCTATCCCTCATTCCCACGCAGGCGCATGGGAACGAGGGGAAAATCTAAGCCTCGGAAGTGAGGCTCAAGGTAAAAGGCGAAGCCTGAGAAAGCACCCTGGGGGTGTTAGTCTTGCCAACTCAAGGATTTCGCCTGATTTTCAAATCTATTGCACCTGCTACAACAGGGCGAGGCTAAAGCCTCACTTCCAATGAGAGCTTGAGTTGCTTCCTCGTTCCCACCGTCCTCGCTGGGAACGCATACGCCATGAACAATAGGCATCAACTTCCCCAAAGCAAAGGCTTTAGCATTCCCACGCTGGCGCATGGGAACGAGGGAAATGAGCTTAATAGGTAGTCTGTGTAGCGTTCAAATATGTTGGGATTTCCCATGCCCTAAGATTAACATATGTGATAGGTGCGTAACTTCAGTTATTAACCCTACCTCAGATACACAGTCTGTGTATGATCTATGCATCATGGAACCCTACAAAGAAATCATCCACTGTAAGCCTCAAAAATTTTTGCGTATGACAGGAATCACAAAAAAAAACTTTTCAGATTAGACATCTTTCCTAAATAACATGAGTCTCTTATTGGTTATTAACCCTACCTCAGAGACACGGTCTGTGTATGATGTATGCATCATGAAACCCTACAAAGAAATCATCCACTATAAGCCTCAAAAATTTTTACGTATGACAGGAATCACACAAAAAAACTTTTCAGATTTATATGATAAAATAGAGCAATATATTGAAAATGAAAAGAAGCTTAACCCTCTGAAAAGGCGCGGTCTGAAAAGTTCTAGAGTATCA
>JAUZQM010000037.1 GCA_030950985.1 Mariprofundaceae bacterium
CTGGTGTTTTCCTTATCTGTTCGGGCGTTTTTCCCCCGCCCCTATTTCTTTCTGCGGCCGCGCCAACCCCCCCACTTCCAAAGTATGCCGAATTTAGAACCTAAGAGCATAGGATGATGCATCTTTGTCACAAAGTGCGTAACATCAGGTATTAATTTGGGCGGAAAGGAATCCATTTAGGCAAGCTTCTACCACCCAATTCAAAGACAGCTAAACCACCAATAATCAAGCTTGCACCGATAATGAGATTGCTGGTGATGACTTCATGATTGAGATAATGCCCGAGCATTAACGAAGTGATGGGTGTCATCAATGAAATCAAGGCAACACGCGTGGCTTCGACATGTTGCAAAACATAAAAATAGAGTGAAAAGCCAAACACTGAACCAAACAAAGCCAAATAAGCAATGCTGATGGATGTATGCAAAGGTGCAGCCATCATGCTTGCCCATGCTTCATCCATACTGGCTTGGGATGTCAAAGCCCATGTGATGAGTAGGAGTGGCGTGGCGACCATCAAGCTACCAACTGTCATGCTGATGCCAGAAACTTGAGCGCGAGTACGTTTCACCCATACTGCTGATGCTGAATGAATCATGCCAGAAACCAATATACCACACACACCCAATACGGCAGGCATTCCCCATGCCAAGCTGCTACCAAAAATCATCGCTAAACCAGCCAGCCCCATCAACATGCCAATGATGCGAGGGCGAGTAATGAGTTCTCCTTTAAGCCATAAGGCAGCCATGATGGAGGAGAAGATAGGGGTAAGTCCAAAGAGCAATGAAACCCAGCCAGAAGGAATAAATTGGGCTGACCAATAAACACAAATCATGCTGCCATAAATACCTAAACCACCATAAAGATAGGCGGTGCAAGCGCGGCGATGCCAAATGACTTTTTTACCAATTAAAGCAGCGAATATAAAGGCTAGAATCGTGCCTAATAACATGCGCGCCGTTAATCCAAATAGAAAACCCGCTGCCTGACCACTCCAAGCAATAGCAAGGGGTGTGGTACTCCAAATAAGGACAACTCCGAGGTAGGCTAGAATAATTTGCATGGCGATGGGGCGAACTATCGTCATACTAGGTCATATTACCAATATTGAGAGAGGTGAAGTATGGAAACAGTACAAAAGTTAAATGATACATGGGGAATTGAAGGCGCATTGAGTGTGGTGAATGGTCAAGGTGATATGCCAGTCGTTGACGTATGCAACACACTTGGCAAAGCCAGTATTGCCTTGCAAGGCGCTCATATTTTAAGCTTTCAACCCAACGGTCAAGAGCCTGTGATTTGGATGTCGAATGATGCAACGTTTGCGGCTGGAAAATCTTTGCGTGGTGGTGTACCCATTTGTTGGCCTTGGTTTGGTCCACATGCTTCGGATGCAAATTTACCAGGTCATGGCCCTGCGCGTACGGTGAATTGGAAAATCACCAATACCGAAGCATTGGCAGATGGTCGAACAGGAGTAGATTTTGAAATGCTTCAAAATGATCAAACGAAAGCAATATGTGGGCATGATTTATCGGCGCAGTTGCATGTGATTGTGGGTGCAACACTTGAGATTAAACTGGAAACCAAAAATCTTGGCAAAACACCCTTCACTTTGGGTCAAGCACTGCATACATATTTTCTTGTGGGCGATGTTCGCAATGTCTCGGTTGAAGGGCTGGAAGGCTGCGAATACTTGGATAAAATGGATGGTTTTTCGCGTAAAATACAAGATGGCGCAGTAAAAATTACTCAGGAAACAGACCGTGTTTATGTCGGTACAGGCAGCCGTATGTGTTTGATTGACCCTGATTTAGAACGAACCATTGTGATTCAGAAACAAGGTAGTTCTTCGGCGATTATTTGGAATCCTTGGATTGAAACAGCCAATAAAATGGGTGATTTAGGCGTTGATGGTTATTTGAATATGTTATGTGTGGAAACGGCGAATGCGGTGGATGATGTGATTGAGCTTGCAGCAGGCGCAAGTTATGTGATGGCAACTGAATACAAGGTTGAATAGCTGATAAATCTAGAGATTAAAAACAATGGATGACGCTTCTTTTTTACCAAGGTGTGTAACATTCTTTAAATAACTCACCACAAAGTCACAGAGGCACGGAGTTTTTTATAAATCCCCAATAAAATATTTTGGGGAGAATATTGCTGTGTGTTCATGACTCTGGAAGTGCGGCTTTAGCCGCGCCGAATCAAATATCAAGGCACGGCTGAAGCCGCACTTCCAAAACATGTTGTAATCGTTGTTGATGATTAACATGCCTAAGTAAAGGCATGTTGAGTCACACCCTATTTCATCAATATATTGGCTTTCTTTATGCTCATAGTAAACATTATTTGTTGGATGAAACTTGACAAGTATTAAAGATGTATTTTAAATGCGTCTTTGTAAGTTGTATTTTAGATGTAACTTTAAAACTATGAGGAGGTAGGGGAAATGACAAAACTAACGAGGGTATTGGCAATATTGCTGATGACTTGGCTATCTGCGACATCGATTGCTGCCCAAGCAGCCACACGCGAAATGAATATGACCATTGATGAAATGACGATTGCGGTCGCACCCGATTTGAATTACAAGGTGTTTGCATTTAACCGCCAAGTTCCCGGTCCACTGATTCATGCTAAGCAAGGTGATGATTTAATTATTCATGTCACCAACAACACATCACTTTCACACACCATTCACTGGCATGGTATGCATCAAATGGGTTCATGGCGTATGGATGGTGTTCCAGGGATTACCCAAGAACCGATTAAACCTGGCAAGACATTTACCTATAAATTTAATGCAGATCGTCAAGGTACGCTTTGGTATCACTGCCATGTGAATGTGAATGAACATGTCGGTATTCGTGGCATGTGGGGACCTATTATTATTGATCCTAAGAACCCAACAGCACTTGAAAAAACAGTGACCAAAAATGTTATTATGATGTTATCCACATGGGAATCAAAAAATGCTATGAAATATGGCACAGGTGCAACACCTTATGACACAGAAGATTATTTCTCGGTCAATGCTCGTTCATTTCCATATAATCAACCGATTCGTATGAAAACAGGTGATGTAGTTCGTGTTCGATTTGTCGGTGCGGGTGGTGCGATTCATTCCATGCATATTCATGGTCATGATTGGACGGTCAGTCATAAAGATGGTTTGCCTTTACCTTCCCCATATAAATCTGAAACCATTTTAATCGGTCCAGGTGAACGTTATGATGCTATTTATACAGCCAACCATAAAGAAGGTCGTTTTATCTTTCATGACCATGTTGATAAACATGTCACTGCGGGTGGTAAATTTCCGGGTGGTCCTTTAACTGTTCAAGAATATGAAGGTACACCTATGGATGATTGGTATGTATGGAAAGATGTCAATTATGATCCTGATTTTTATTATCAAGAATCCATGAAAAAAGGCTATGGCTTATTTGAACAACCTCGTTTGCGTGGTGTACCCAATACACGTCAACGCCGAGGTATGTAAACGATGTCTAAGATGCTTCGTACATTATCGAGTGTGGGTACTGCTATCACATTGTTGTGGAGCTTAAATGCTTCAGCAGGTGCTTATGACGGCTTCAAAGTCATGGAAAAGCAACAATGTGCATCTTGCCACAATATTTCAGGAAATGTTGGCTTGAACACCGCAGGTTTATGGCGCAAAGGACCTGATTTATATTATGCAGGGAATAAATACAATGAGCATTGGTTGGCAACATGGCTAAGTAAACCAACTCAAATACGTCCTGCTGGGACTTATTATTTAGATCATGCTCAAACAGGTAAAAAGTGGGATACGATTCGTCATGGATCATTCAAGCCTCATGTTGTTTTGAGTCCGATGGATGCTCAAAATGTTGCGATTGCTTTATCTGAATTGAAACCGAAAAATCAATTGATAAAAGCAGAACATTATGATGCCACCATCACAGCAGGTGCTATGGGTGACATGATGTTTAACAAAGTGAATGGTTGTATGGCATGCCATAGTATAGAGAAGGGTTATGGTGGTGTTTCAGGGCCTGAACTTTATACCGCAGCAGAGCGTTTAAAACCTGAATATATGTTAAGTATTATTCGTGATCCTCAAGCTTGGAATCATCGTACTTGGATGCCAACCCGTGAGTTGTCTGAAGAAGATATGCAAAAAACGGTGAATTATATTATTTCATTGGATATGAATAAGGTGGATACAAGTAGTTTTTCTTCCCGATCGGCGGCTAAGAACTATCGTATTTATTGTATGCAATGCCATGGTATTTCTGGTAAAGGTTCAGGTATTAACTCGCGTGATATGGGGGTAAAACCTCGTAACCATTCAGATACTAAATATTTAAAATCACGAAGTGATAGCGAGTTATTTAAAGCAATCAAAGAAGGTGGTTTATCAGTGAATAAATCTGCGTTGATGCCACCTTGGGGACAAACGTTAAGTGATGTTGAAATTAACGATTTGGTCAAACACATTCGTAAATTATGTAAGTGTAAATATGAAGGTGGCGTTCAACATCATTGATGAGCAACGGCGTTGATACATCCTATCAACGCCGTTTTTTCGTTTAAAAATAAGGAGTTTGATCATGTTGAGTAAACAGTTGTTATTTAGGGTTGGGGTTATATTTTTTATCATCTCAACACTGGGGTTATTGTTTTTTAAAGTGAGTGAAATAACGGTAAGCATTCCCAAAGCCAATATTCAAGCACAAATGGAACCTATCTTTTTTATTGATGGTACGTCTCAAAAGACACACATCAAATATGAAATGGTCGATCCGATGGTGACAATTTTGGATTCAGGTGATGTGGCGATTCAATCCAATATCACGTTAGCATCAGGTTTAAATCAAACATGGGGAACCATGAATCTTGTTGCGAAGGTTCTATATGTGAATGATAAAAAATCATTTTATTTAAAAGTTCTCAAGCCAGTTCAATTGAAAATTCGAGGCAAAAGTTCCAATGATGCAGGGTTTGATTTATGGGGAAAGGATACATCCATCTTGTTAGTGGACTTAACTGATACATTGAATGCCTTTTTCTCAGAGAAGTATATCTCTGAAATTATGGGGAAAAACCTACGGATTCAAGCTGAAACATTTACCATGAAAAGCATACAAAAAAGCAATGATGATATTCGTATGGTGATGGATGTGGATCAAGGTATCTTTATTATCATTACCTATTTTGCGATGTTTTTATCTGTATTTATTTATGCTTTCGCATACTTTTTTATGGGTACTATTGGTTTTGACGATAACAAAGGTCTTGGCTTTAGAGATCCACGCAAAACCCCTGTTGCACCCCAGAAAAAATAATAGTTACGTTTAGTGTTACAATAAAAAATCCCCTCAAACTTTTCAGATTTGGGGGGGATTTTTTTTATCTTATAAAACTGATGTTACGCACTTTGTGAAAAAGATGCATCATTCTATGCTCTTAGGTTCTAAAGCCGCACTTCCAAAGTAATGAACACACAGCAACGTTCATTCCCGAAAACCAATTAAAAGATCATGGTATGCGTAACATCAGTTATAAAACTTCGATGGCTTATGATTTTTTCATAAACTCCGTTAATAAAACAAGCTGTTGACCATTTACACGACCTTCAATGTGAAGAGGGTTATCAGCAACCAAACGAATATTGCGTATTGCAGTACCACGTTTAGCCGTAAATCCACCACCAGATACTTTCAAATCTTTGATTACAATCACGGTGTCGCCATTGGCAAGAATAGCACCATTGCTATCACGGTGGACGACTGCTTCAGCAGAAGATTCAGTTTCAATGCCTGCTTCAGCCCAAGCTTTGACATCATCTTCCAAATACATCATATCCAATAAATCTTGTGGCCAACCTTCGCCACGCAAACGATTCAACATGCGAAATGCCATGACTTGTACCGCAGGCACTTGGCTCCACATGCTATCATTCAAACAACGCCAATGATTCGCATCAACTTTCGTAGCATCTTCGATTTGTTCTTGGCATGTTGCGCATAGCAAGACACATTGATCCGCTGTTGTATCTGGGCTAGCAGGCACTTCGTAAACACTTAATGACTCTGTTGCTGCGCATAATTCACATTTAGATTCACTGCGTGCTTGTAACGTTTCTTCAAGACTCATTTTTTAATCTCCAAGCGTTCTTTTTTTGCATCATCTAAAAAATAAGAAGCGTGTCAAATACCTGCGCCATCCATCATACGGTTACCTGAAAAAACGGCAGTGGTGAGGTATTTTTCACCACTATCAGGGAAGATTGCGACAATATTGGCAGCTTGACCTTGTTTCATCATCGTCTCAGCGACTTTTAATGCGGCTGCCATCGCACAACCACACGATTGCCCACATAAAAGCCCTTCTTGTAAAGCAAGTTGTTGGGTAAAATCATAGGCTTCTTCGGTACTGATAGGGATTTTCTGATCATGTACGGATGCATCATAAATACCAGGCACAATACTCGATTCAATATGTTTTAAGCCTTCAATACCATGAAAAGGTGAATCAGGTTCAGCAGCGATAATTTGAATGTCAGGGTTGCTTCGTTTTAAAAATCGACCCGTGCCGACTAAGGTTCCCGATGTACCCAAAGAAGCAATGAAATGGGTGACTGTTCCATCCGTATCTCGCCAAATTTCAGGCCCTGTGCTTTCTTCATGGGAGCGTGGGTTGGCAGGATTATTGTATTGATCGGGTTTGAAATAACGATCGGAATCGGCTTCATAAATACGGCGTGCTTCTAAAATTGCACCATCCGAACCTTCCAATGGATCAGAGAAAATTAAATCCGCACCATAAGCACGGCAAATACGTTTGCGCTCATCCGATACATTACCGGGCATCACCAAACGCACCTTGTAATTCAATACAGCACCAATCATCGCCAAAGCAATGCCTGTATTGCCAGAGGTCGAATCCAAAATAATTTTATCTGGGGTCAATTTCCCTGAATCAATACCATCTTGAATCATACACAATGCAGGTCGATCTTTAACAGAACCCCCAGGGTTAAAACGTTCTAGCTTGGCATAAATATGAATATTATCAGGTAAATGCTTTGTCATATTTTTAAGCTCTACCAAGGGCGTGTTACCAATTAGATCAAGAATCGTAGCCAAGAAAACATCCTCACTGGGTTAAACTGAATGCTATAGTCGCTCAAGTATTGAACCTATCGTCATGCCCGAGTTCTTTTATCGGGCATCTCATGTTTGAAATAATGAAACAAAAGACCCTCGATACAAGCACGCGAGGGTGACGATGGAGATGACGAATTTTAAACTACTATAAAAGTTCAACCGTAAAATTATGGCGCATCTTGGTGGATGAAAGGCTAACTGCCAAGTTGCTGCGTAATATACTTGGCGGAAGTATCGGCAGGGAAGCTCCAAACACCATCACAATGATGTAAAAAATCACGCAAAGATTGACTGGAAAGACCCGCTTCAAACAAGTGTCTTAAATGGATGGATTGCTGACTTTTTGCCAAGCGTTGACCATCGCGATGACATAAAAGTGCATGGTGCTGATAGATGGGCGTGGGCAAGCCAAGAAGCTTTTGTAATAAGACATGAACGGGTGTGCTACTGGATAAATCATCACCGCGAATGACATGCGTTATACCTTGTATCGCATCATCAACGACGACTGCAATATGATAACTCGTCCCAATATCTTTCCTTGCCAAAATTACATCACCAATATGCTGAATATTCACCGTATGTATTTTTGTTTGTTCAGCCCACTGGATCGGTTGATGGATGATAGCGGCTGCTTTTTCACAGTTTAAACGCCATGCAAACCTTTCCGATGACATCCGTTTTTGTTGCTCTTGTGTGTTTAAATGGCGACATGTTTGAGGATACGCATCAAACAAATCTATCGATGACATTTGTGTTTGGGTTTTGATTTGGCTTTGTACGGCGTTTTTTATTTTTTTTCGTGTACAAAAACAAGGGTAAATCACATTCATATCACGCAAGTGTTGAATCGCTTGTTGATAAGATTTGAGGTGTTGGCTTTGCTGATGAATGTCACCGTGCCATTCAAAACCAAGATGTTTTAAATCTTGCTGAATAGCTGGAATCCATTGAGGGCGGCAACGTGTTGCATCAATATCTTCAATACGTAATAAAATTTCACCATCATGTTTTGTTGCCCACTGCTCCAATTGCATCACCGCATAAGCATGACCAACATGTAAAAAACCTGTGGGGCTGGGTGCAAAGCGTGTGCGGTAGGCTTGGGTCGGCATCGAAAGCTATGGTACTTTGTTCTTGAAATGATCCATGCTGTGATCACTGGCAGGTGGTAAAATCAACGATTGACCTTCCTCAATACGTTCAGGACGCAACAGCAATAACATTTCATCACCTTCTTCAAGACGAATATCATCATGCGGAATGAGACTTATCCCATCACGAACAATCGATAAAGGTTGAACACCATGTGGGATGCGCACCTCGGATAGCAATGCACCAATCAATAAGGAATCTTTATCCACATAACGAATTTCATGGACAAGACGTTTACGAAAGGCTTGATCATGCCAATAGGTTGCGGTGTAAGATTTGGCAAAAAGACGGCGAGCTTGAAGTTTATGAATCAAATCACGATGTTTTCCTTCATGTTCCTCTTGTAATGCCACATAAACATTTGGCACATGAAATTGCTCTTTGGCAAGTGAAGCAATCAATAAATTATGATCGGTTGAACCTGTCATGACAATCACAGCTTTGACTTCTTCGGCATGCAGGATTTCAAGGTAAAGTGGATCTAAGGCATTGCCTTGCACAGCTTTAAAGCCACCCCGTTGTAGATGTTTGACGATTTCACCATTGGTATCCAAAAAACGAACTTCACGATCATTGCCTAAGGCACGCCCTAATTCTGCGCCCATTTGTCCGCCACCAATGATAATAACGCTACGTTCATCTCCCGCATCGACATGTAACCAACGGCTCAATGGTCTAGCTAAAAAACCATACACAAAAACAGATAAAATAATGATGCTGAAAATTAAGGACGAAAGTAACTCTGTTTGTGGAATGCCTTCGGATTGTAATAATAAGCTAAATAATGAGGCAATAGCAGCGACGACAACACCGCGTGGTGCCATCAAGGAAATGAAATGAATTTGGGGTGTGGTGAGTGTTGATCGAAAGCCTGAACACCAAGTGGCAATGGGTCGGGCAATGCCTGCCAAAAATAGAAAAATAACCGCACTTTGCCATAAATTATGACTTAATAGTGATAAATCCAGTTGTGCAGCTAACAACACAAATAACACAGAAATCAGCAATACAGATAAACTGCCTTTGAAATGTCTAAGGTTTTGAAAATCAGGAATCTTCATGCGTTGCATGATTGCACCAGCAACCAGTACGGCCATCAAACCTGCTTGTTCACTTAAGGCATTGGCAAATACAAAAATACCCCATGCACATGCCAAGGTAAAAATAGTGCGCATTTCTAGTTGATTAGAAATATTCAGTAATAAAGCACGCGAAAGTAACCAGCCCCCCAACGCACCAATAACACTACCAACACCGAGTTTTTCTATGATATGTTGAACAATCATCCAATGACTGCTGTCTGTTGAAAGCGCCCATTGTAACGCAACAATAGCGAGAATTGCCCCAACCGCATCGACAAGCATCGCTTCGCTCGTCAAGACATGTCGAATATTGCGATCTAAACGTACTTGGCGAATAATCGGTGTAATGACTGTGGGGCCACCAATCGACACAATCGCACCAAATAAAATGGACAAAGACCATGATAAACCTGTCAGTGTATGGGCGGCAACACTGCCAATAAGAATGGTAAAAATTGGGCCCAAAATAACTAATCTCGCGACCACAGAGCGGTGTTCATGTAAGGCTTTTAAATTGAGATGCATACCGCCTTCAAACAAAATAATGGCGAGTCCAAGTTCAACCAAGGTATGTAAAGCGGGTTCAACACTTTCAATTTGTATGAGATGTAAGCCAAATGGACCTAATAACATGCCTGCAATCAACCATAAAAAAATAGGCGGCATGCGCATACGTTCAGATGCAAGTTGCGATGAAATACCAATGAGAACAGCGATGACAAAGACAACAGTGGGGTCAGTAGAAACATTCATGAGCCAAGGTTGTCAGTATGTGGGATAGGGGGCAAGATACGGCGTATCTATTTGACAAAAGCGAGCAAATCACCTTGGAAACAACTTTTATATTACTTGGCGCACTTATTATTATCTTTTTTGCAGCAGAGCTATTCACCAATGCACTTGAAGTCTTAGGCGAGCGCATGGGGTTTTCTGAAGGAGTGACGGGTTCTATTTTTGCAGCGGTCGGCACAGCGATGCCTGAAACCATTGTACCGATGGTGGCTATTTTGGCAGGTGGTTCGACTTTAGCTGTCAATCATGCCGTGGGTATGGGCGCTATTTTGGGCGCACCCTTTATGCTGGGAACGTTAAGTATTGGTATGATAGGTTTTTTTGCAGGCTTAAAACGTGGCTGGTTTACACCATTAGTACCTGAAGTAACGGGATTTCAACGTGACATCAAAGTATTTCTGATGGCATATACCTTAGTCATTGTGGTGGCGTTACTTCCTGAAGCTTGGCATTTAGCTCGTTTGTTGGCGGCGGTTATTTTATTTATTATGTATGCTATGTATGTGATGATAACGATTCGTGCCAGCAAAGCTTTGGTTGAAGAAGGACACGGTACAGAAGCGGATGGTGATCTATATTTCAAACGTTTTTTGGGAGATTCAACGCCGATTGTTGTATTGCAACTTATTATCGCGCTGATTACGTTGGTGTTGGGCGCTAAGATTTTTGTCCATGGTATCGAAATTGCGAGTACTTTATTTAGTGTAGCGGCCTTGGTGTTGTCGTTGCTGATTGTTCCCCTTGCGACAGAACTACCTGAAAAGGTCAATTCTATTTTATGGATTCGTAAAGGACGTGATACTTTGGCATTTGGTAATATTACAGGGGCGATGGTTTTCCAAGGCACTGTGATTCCAGGTATTGGCATGCTTCTTTTGCCGTGGTCTTTTCATGATGAATATGCAGGTTTGGCAGTGATATTAGCATTGATGGGAAGCTCATGGTTGTGGTTTTTACAACGTAGTGGACGACTCAATGGTAGTATGATGATGTTAAGCTCATTGCTTTATGCGGCGTTTATTGCGTACGTTATCTGGGTGTAAGAAGACACCTTATCTTTTGTTTGGTATTCCTTTTGCCAGGTAGTCTCCAGACTCTTTCATATTCAAAAGGATTTATATGATTATAACACTTCTTGCTATTGCAGGTATTCTCTATTTGGCGTTACAATTAGAAGATAAACTTAAAATACCTTCCCCACTCGGTTTAATCGCTTTATCCTTTTTATTTCATACTTTTTTAGGCGAAGAATTTATGCTGACGGGTGATGCCGAACATTTTGCCGTCTTGGTTTTGTTTTTATTGCCTGTTTTATTGATATCGGATTCACTTGAATTAAGCGTGAGTGATCTTAAGGAACATGGCTTAAGTCTTTTTTCATTGGCTGTGGTGGCAGTATCCTTATCGGTGGTGGCGGCACTTTTGGTGGGCAATACATTATTCAGTGAATACCACCTTTCGACGGCTGCAATTATTGTTCTTTTTGCCATGGTCTTGGCGACTGACCCTGTATCGGTGGTGAGTATTTTCTCTAAGTTTGAATTACCCCATCAGTTGAAAATTTTGTGTGAAGGGGAAAGCCTGTTTAATGATGCCACGGCATTGATTGTGTTTGTGTTTATTGGTCTTTATGCCTTGGACGGTGGCGAGATTACGACAGGGTATATTACAGAAATCAGCCTTTTGGTGGTGCTGGGATCAGCTTTTTTGGGTGTTGCCTTTGGTTATTTAGCTCTTTTACTCATGAAAACAACGACCAACCGTACTGCTGAAATGATGGTATTGTTAATCGTGGGTTATGGTTCTTTTGAAATTTCGGAACATTTTTACACCCTCTTGAACATGATTGGTGTGCATTCACATATGCATTTATCAGGTATTTTGACGTGTATTTTTGCCACGATTACAGTCAATCATATCATGATGCAAGCCATTGAAGTTGATAATGAACACATTGAACAAGTTGAAGAAGTGTTAGAAAAAAAACCGACATCGAGCAACGTGATTGCGTCAGCGATTGCTAAAATAAAAATGTCTGTGGAAGAACGTGATCGGCATCTTAGAACCAAAGAAGATGTTCAATTGCTGGCGTTGGTTGCCAATACCATGCTTTTTGTGGCGATGGCAGAAGTCATTGATTTATCGCTTTTATGGCACTATAAAACTGAAATTTTAGTGATGTTTTTAGCCACTACAGTGATTCGTGGTGTGATGATGGGTTTGTTTGCATGGGTAAGCAACCACACGAATAAAATGGCAGATGTGAATTTTCGTTGGTGGGGTATTTTAACATTTGCAGGCATTAAAGGTGGTTTATCCATTGTAATGTTGATGATGATTCCTGCATCATTTGAACATTTGGAAATGTTTAAAGCTGTGGTGATTGGCGTGATTTTATTGTCCACATTCATTTATTCGATTATTTTAATTGCGATGATTAACAAAAACCAATCAGCGTTTTCTAAGGAAAAAGAAGAAGAAGTTCATGATTTATAAAAATATTTCCGAACTATCATTGACGCCATTAAAATTTTGAAGTGACGTGTATTGAAGTAACACCATCGTCGTTCCCTTTCAAAAGTGAGTTAATGAGATTATTTTTTCCCACAAATTATACTAAAAAAAGAAGCGCTTCTGAATATGGAAGGTAATTTTTTGAGCCGAGTAATTTGTAACTACCTTTTCGGCTAGACTCTTGCTATCAGTCGTTTAATTTTGACTATCTTAAAAGGGAAACTCTAAAATGATAAGGCAATATTGTTCTATGTTCATCACTGTTTTTACTTTTCTTGATAGTTTACTATTTTTATTTAAGATTTGATACTGGTGAAGGAAAACATGAACTTTGAGGAGAGAGATATGAATATTAAAACGATATTAACTGCCATGATAATGGTTTTTTTTCTGATAACTGGAACTGCTTTTGCAAGTGATAAAATTAATCTAAATACAGCCAATGTGAAGCAGCTAGAGAGCGTGAAGGGTATTGCTGAGAAGACAGCAACTGCAATTGTGACTTATCGAAAAAACCATAGTGATTTTAAATCAGTGAAGGATTTGCTAAAAGTAAAAGGCATTGGTAAAAAGAAATTATCAAAATTTGAAGATAATTTTGAAGTTTTAACGTCTAAAAAAGATAAAAAGAAGCATGATAAAAAAGAAAAGTGATAAACATGATAGTTAAGTAAATGCTGTCATTTAAAAAAAGGCGCGGCTAGAAATAGTCGCGTTTTTTTGTTTTTAAAAAGTAAATGTGAGTTAATTAGCATTCATTACTTACATTAAGCTAAGCGAGTATTTTTTTTGGAAAAATGATTTAGTGAAAAATTAAGCTAAGCGAGTATTTTTTTTTGGAAAAATGATTTAGTGAAAATTACGATATGGCTCGTGATTATTAATTTTTAGAAAATCAAAGTAAGTTCAGGAAATAAAGAAATGTTAGTTAAAACTTTAGAAGGCATTGAGTTTAAAACTCACGATTCAAGCTCAATTTTAGAAAGCGGATTGAATGCTGGGCATGTTTTTGCATATAGTTGTAAAAATGGTCAATGCGGTGTTTGTAAAACAACTTTATTAGAAGGTGACGTTGTGGCGTTGCAAGAGCAAATAGCATTAACGGAAGCAGATAAAAAAAATAAGAAAATATTAACTTGTTGTTGTGCTCCTAAAACAGATATTTTAATTGATGTAGAAGAGCTGAGTCTTTTGAAAGATATTGAAATAAAAACATTGCCTGCGCGTATCAAACATATTTTAAAAATAACAGATCAGATTGTTGACGTGGAATTACGATTGCCTCCGACTGCAAAATTTAATTTTTTAGAAGGTCAGTATATTGAGGTCATTGGCTCTGAAGGGATTCGAAGAAGTTATTCGATTGCCAATTGCGCCAATGAGAAAACAATAAAACTCTTTATCAAGAAAGTTGAACATGGGGTTTTAAGTCAGTATTGGTTTCATGAAGCCAAAGCCAATGATTTGTTAAGAATTGAAGGTCCAAAAGGAAGTTTCTTTTTTAGGGGAAATAAAAAAAATATTATCTTTATGGCAACGGGAACAGGTATTGCACCCGTTAAATCAATATTGGATAAGTTGGCGGAGAATCCCAAAGCATATAGTGGCATTAATTTTTCGTTGTACTGGGGAAATAGGAATGTTGAAAATTTCTTTTGGACGCCAAACTATAATTCTCTGCATTTAAATTATATTCCAGTGTTATCACAAGAGCATGAACTGTGGCATGGTCGTATCGGTTATATACAAGATAGTGTGATTGAAGATGCTTTATGTTTGGAAAATACACAGGTTTATGCTTGTGGATCAATGAAAATGATTCAATCAGCAAGCGCGTTACTTGTGAAACATGGATTGGAAGAAAAACAATTTTATTCAGATGCTTTTGTTAGCAGTTAAGAGGAGAAGTGATGAAAGCAGTGATTCTTGCAGGCGGTTTAGGCACAAGATTAAGTGAAGAAACGAGTTTACGTCCTAAGCCGATGGTTGAAATTGGTGGTAAACCGATTCTTTGGCATGTGATGAAAATGTACTCTGCACACGGCATCAATGATTTTATTATTTGCTGTGGTTATAAAGGTTATGTGATTAAAGAATATTTTGCCAATTACTTTTTACATGAATCTGATGTGACTTTTTCAATGAAAGATAATCAAATGAAAGTTCATAAAAAACGTGCAGAACCGTGGACTGTAACCCTAGTCGATACAGGGGATGACTCGATGACGGGTGGGCGCTTAGCCAGAGTTTCAGACTATGTGCGAGATGAAGAGGCTTTTTGTTTTACCTATGGCGACGGTGTGGGTGATATAGATATTTCAGCCGCTATTTCTTTTCACCTAAAACATGGCAAGCAAGCGACTTTAACAGCGACCTATCCTCCCGGACGATTTGGTGCTTTGGATATTTATGCTGGAAAAGTGAAAAGTTTTAAAGAAAAACCAAAAGGCGATGGAGCGATGATTAATGGTGGATTTTTTGTGCTATCGCCAAAAGTATTCGATAGAATTTCAGGTGATGCATGTATTTGGGAACAGGAGCCATTGATTGGTTTAGCCGAAGATGGAGAATTGATGGCTTATAAACATCATGGTTTTTGGCAACCGATGGATACGTTGTATGATAAGATGACTTTAGAAAAGTTATGGAAAGAAGAAAGAGCACCGTGGAAGATGTGGTAGTGAATAATTTTAATAGTTTTTTTCAAGGAAAAAAAGTATTTTTAACTGGACATACGGGTTTTAAGGGTAGTTGGTTATCCTTATGGTTGAACAGCCTAGGGGCAGAAGTTAAAGGTTATGCTTTAGTACCAGCAACGTCGCCAAGCTTGTTTCAAGAAGCGCATATTGCTGACTTAATGGAATCAGAGATTGGTGATATTCGAAACCTTGAACAACTACGTTCCAGTATGACTGATTTTAACCCCGATATTCTGATTCATATGGCAGCACAGCCATTGGTTCGACTCTCCTATAAAGAGCCTGTTGAAACCTATGAAACCAATGTGATGGGTACGGTGAAGGTGCTAGAAGCAGCCCGATCATGCAAGAATCTGAAGTCGATTGTCAGTGTGACAACGGATAAATGTTACGAAAATAAAGAGTGGATCTGGGGCTATCGTGAAAACGAGGCTATGGGCGGTTATGATCCTTACAGTAGCAGTAAAGGTTGTGCGGAATTGGTGACTTCGGCTTATCGTCGTTCATTTATGCAGGAGGAAGGTATCGGTCTCGCTTCTGCGCGTGCTGGAAATGTCATTGGTGGTGGTGATTGGGCGGATGATAGACTCATCCCTGATATTCTGTCTGCCTTTGAAAAGGGTGATCCTGTGATTATCCGTAACCCTAAATCTACCCGGCCATGGCAGCATGTGTTGGAACCCTTGTCGGGTTATCTGTTATTGGCACAGAGGTTATATGAATCTCCAGAAACTTATGCAGAAGGTTGGAATTTTGGACCACATGATGATGATGCCAAGCCCGTGGATTGGATACTGGATCAGATGGTGACTCAGTGGGGATCGGGGGCTTCTTGGCAGCTAGATGAGGGATCGCATCCGCATGAAGCAGGTTTTTTAAAGCTGGATATATCGAAGGCTAAGGCGAGATTAGAGTGGAAACCGACATGGCATTTGGAACAAACATTGGAACGCATCGTGCATTGGCATCAGGCTTGGCTAGATAAGCAGGATATGCAGAGTGAATGCTTGAAAGAAATTAATCAGTATATGCAGGATATGAGATAGAAAAAACATAACATCGCAGATCTGTGGCGAGCGCAGAGAAAAGATAAGTGGTAAATAGATGATCATTTTTCATTTGGCGATTTTGGTATCTTATTGACTGATGTTACGCATACCATAATCTTTTCATCGGATTTCGAGGATGAACGTTGCTGTGTGTTCATTACTCTGGGGGTGCGGCTTTAGCCGCGCTGAATAAAGTATCAAGGCGTGGCTAAAGCCACACTTCCTAAGCATGGAATGATGTTTTTTTCACTAGAGTGCGTAACATCAGTTATTGAAAGGAAAGGTTGAAAGGGACGGTATTTATGCAAGCAGTCAAAGCGTTATATAAACATGGCAATATCGAATTGCTGGAGCCTTTGGAAGGAGTGGAAGAGGCCGAGTTATTTATTGTCGTTCTGGATAAGAATGAAAAAAATAGTGATGTTGTCCAAACTTTTATTTCCAGAGAAAAAAACTCTGAAGAGGAGTTTAAGGCGATTGGATTAGCATCGTATTTTGAAAAAGATGAAGATAATGATGTCGATTGGGAAGAGGTTTTTGATGTTAAAGCTAGGTGATATTGTTTTTTTAGACTTTCCTTATACGAATCAGGTAGGCAGTAAAGTTCGCCCTAGTGTTGTGATAGCGATGAATGATTTTCATGATAGAGGTGATGTGAATGTTGCCTATATGACTACAGAAGTGGATTCATATTATCTTGATACTTATGCTATATCGGTGAAACCTTCAGATATAGCAGAGGGTGTATTAAAGCGCGATAGTATTGTTCGCGTCGATAAGACAATTACGATTCAATCCAGCCAGTGCAGAAAGGTTGCGACACTTCAGAAGCAAAAACTGGATGAACTCTTACGTAAGGCCACTGCATATCTTGTGCAAAATTTTGCAACGCAAAAATATGAATCAACGCCTTTCATCCCCGGTGAAAGTGTTGTGCCGCCTTCAGGCAAGGTGATTGGCACAGAGGAAATTCAGAATATGGTGGAAGCCAGTCTGGATGCTTGGTTAACCACAGGTCGTTTCAATGATATGTTTGAAAAAGAACTGGCTGAGTTCATTGGTATCAAACACCTGATTACGGTGAACTCTGGTTCCTCCGCTAATTTGGTTGCGTTCAGTACCCTTACTTCTCCAAAATTGGGTGATAGAGCCATTAAGAAAGGTGATGAAGTGATTGGTGTTGCGGCAGGTTTTCCGACAACCGTAAACCCAATTATTCAGTTTGGCGCTGTGCCTGTGTTCGTCGATGTAGATTTAGCGACTCATAATGTTAACGCAGACCTTATTGAAGCGGCAATCACGCCAAAAACCAAAGCGATTATGCTGGCACACACCTTAGGCAATCCATTCAATCTGAAAAAAGTCAAAGAGATTTGTGAAAAATATCATTTATGGCTGATTGAAGATTGCTGTGATGCGCTGGGTGCGAAATACGATGGAAAAATGGTGGGTACATTCGGCGATATTGCGACATTAAGCTTTTATCCAGCTCATCATATCACTATGGGTGAGGGCGGAGCCGTATTCACCAATAACAGCAAGTTAATCAGCATTGCTGAGTCGTTTCGTGACTGGGGTCGCGACTGTTACTGTAAACCCGGCTGTGATAATACCTGTGGCATACGGTTCAATCAGCAGCTTGGCTCATTACCACAAGGCTATGACCATAAATACACTTATTCACATCTTGGTTATAATCTAAAAATTTCAGATATGCAGGCCGCCTGTGGTTTGGCACAGCTTAAACGTCTTCCTGGTTTTATTGCAAAACGGAATGAGAATTTTGCATATCTAAAAAACAAATTGGCTTCTGTTGTTGATTTTATTGAGCTGACCGAAGCGACAGAGAACGCCACGCCATCTTGGTTTGGTTTTCCAATCACAGTGAAGGCATCCGCAGGTGTAAGCCGAGTTGATCTGACTAAATACTTGGATCAGAATAAAATTGGTACGCGCCTACTGTTTGCAGGCAACCTGACACGCCAACCTTATTTTGAAGGCGTTGAATATCGCGCGGTCGGGGACTTAAAAAACACCGATATTACCATGAATCAAACACTCTGGTTGGGTATTTATCCAGGGCTTGGCTTTGAGCATCTAGATTTTATTGCCGAGAAGATTGAAGAATTTTTCGGCGTGAATTTCTAACGTGAAAACAATATTACTAACTGGCGCAACTGGTTTTTTAGGAAGCCATTTACTTGAGGCGTTATTAAAGACTGGCTATAAAGTCGTTATCCTTAAGCGCTCTACATCTAACACTTGGCGTATTGAGCATTTGCTAACTAAGGTAAAAAGTTATGATGTTGATTGTAATCAACTAGAAAAATCTTTTGCAGACCAGCATATTGATGTGGTTATACATACAGCGTGTCATTATGGACGTAATGGTGATTCGTTAGTGGAGATCGTTGAAAGTAACGTCATGTTCGGTTTGCGGGTGCTGGACGCCTGCATAAAGTATCAAGCAGGGGCTATCCTGAATACAGACACATTGTTGCAGAAGAACCTTAATAGCTATGCTTTATCGAAGAAACAATTTGTTGAGTGGTTAGAACCAAAAAGCGATACGATTCAAGTTGTTAATTTGAAGCTGGAACATATGTATGGTCCTAAAGATGATGCTAGCAAATTTGTATCATGGCTGTTATCTCAATTAAAGGGAAACATGCCTGAAATCAACTTAACATCTGGTAAACAGATGCGGGATTTTATTTATATTGATGATGTGGTTTCAGCTTATATAACTGCTTTGTCGAGGTTGGATGAATTACCGGGGTTTAGTGAGTATGAGGTTGGTACGGGCTGTTCAATAACGGTTAAAAGTTTTATTCAGAAACTGAAGTGTAGTTATGAGGCGAAATTTGGAAAATCTGTGACGACACTAAATTTTGGTGTAGTCCCCTTGCGAGAGGGTGAAGTGCTGAATGTTAAGGTTGATAACTCAGGCTTATTAGATTTAGGCTGGAAACCCGAAGTTTCATTGAAAAAAGGTTTTGAAAACTTACTTGAGGAAGGTAAATGAAATATTTAATAACAGGCGGATGTGGTTTTTTAGGCTCAAATATTGCGAGTGAAATTTTAAGGCAAGGTCATGAACTGGTAGTTTTTGACAGACTTTATCGGTTCGGTAGTTACAAAAATTTGGAGTGGCTCAAAAGCCAGGGTGAGTTTAAAT
>JAUZQM010000038.1 GCA_030950985.1 Mariprofundaceae bacterium
ATGGCGTGGGCATTTTTAGGAGTGATTTATGCCAGTCGATATTTCCATTTTCGATATGTTCTATCGGGCACTATGATTACAGTGATGGATATGTTCTATGCCATGCTTTGGCCTGCTTGTTTAAGCTTTATGCTGGCGGCAATAGCTTTTTCGGCTAATGTACTGTGTGCAGGCTTGGAGAGTTGGTTAGCCTTGATGGCAAGTATGTTTTCAGTGTTTTTATTTGTGTTGATATGTTTTCGATGGTTAAGACCATTAAGAGAAGAGTGTTTGGAAATATGGGTACTGCTTACGGTGTTTCGTAATAAGGTGGAAGACTAATGTCTTTATTTTCGGCTTTATACGATGTTGGTGCTCGCTTTGGAAAGATAGTGATGCGTCGAGCATGGCCATTGCATTGCAATGAAAATATATCACCCTTTTTCATTGTTGGGGCGGGTCGTTCGGGGACAACGTTATTGCGTCGTATGCTGGTGGCATCAGAGCAAGTTCATATTCCGCCTGAAACCTATGTATTGTCACAAGTGATTGAGCATTATCGCCGCAATACTTATTTGGAATGGCCAACATTGGTGAATCAATGTATGGCGATGTTTGAGCTGCACCCTGAATTTGAGACCTTTCATATCACACTTCGGCCGCTCTTGCCGAAGTTATATGCCTTGCCTGAAAATGAGCGAAGCTTGGCAAAAATGTTGGATATGTTTTATTGCTTTCATGCTGAACAAACGGGCATCAGTTGTAGTCGCTGGGGAGATAAAACCCCCATGAATACCTTTGTCATGGATGATATTTATGCGGTATTTCCTAGAGCCAAGTTTATTCACCTGCTGCGAGATGGCGTGGATGTTGTTCAGTCGTGTATGAAACGTGGTTTGATACCAAAACTTTCAGATGCAGCATCGCGTTGGAAAGAAGCTTTTTATGCGGTGGAAGATTTTACTATGCGGCACCCTGCTGCTTGTCGAGAGTTGCGTTATGAACAGCTAGTCTCCGAAGTTGAAGTAAGTATGCAAACACTGTGTGACTGGCTCGATATTGCCTATCAAAGTAAGATGCTCACAGCGGGTGATGTAAAAGCATTGGGTGATATGGATTATACGCATTATGAATCAAGCTTGAAGGCGGTTAGTGAGCAATATATAGGCACGGGCAGACGAGATTTAAATGACCAACAAAAACAGCAGTTGCAAGCCATGATTGGACAAGAGTTGTTGCGCTTGGGCTATCCAAAAGCGTATGGGGATAAATGATGGGCGAAAATTTTGATGCCAAAGACTATTGGGAAAAACGATTGCAAGGCAATTATGACTTGCATGGTGTTGGTTTGATTGAGTGGGGTCCTTGGTTTAATCAATGGTTGTATCGTATCCGTCGACATGGCTTTTTGAAAACCATACGACAGATTAAATCCAATTGGGCAGATGCATGTGTTTTGGATATTGGTTCTGGAACAGGATTTTATCTTGAACGCTGGCAAGAAGTCGGCGCTAAAAGTATTCAGGGCATGGATTTAACAGATGTAGCTGTTGAGCAGTTGCAGGCAAAGTTTCCAGCGATGGCGATTCATTGCGCCGATATTGGTGCTGGCGCACCAGGTGGTATGGATAAGCAATTTGATGCGATTTCATGTATGGATGTGCTGTTTCATATCGTGGATGATGAACACTATCAAAAGGCCTTTGAAAACATTGCAGCGATGTTGAATGATGATGGTCTGTTTGTTTTTTCTGACTCATGGCTCAAGGGTAAAGATATTCGCGGCGTGCACATTGTTCACCGCTCTCGGGAGCATGTGCAGCAGGCTTTGACACAGGCTAGATTGCAAGTGATTGAAGTACATCCGATGTTTGTGCTTCTCAATGCCCCTGTCGATAGCAGTAATCCATTGTTGCGTTTTTGGTGGTGGTCACTTTATCAAGTGTCGGCTCGTTTTCATCGACTTGGCGGTGTACTCGCGGCGGTGATTTATCCTTTGGAGCGCTTATTGCTCCGATTCTATGGCTCGGATGGGCCGACAACCAAAGTGATTGTGTGTAAGAAGATGGAATGAGACTGGCTTATTTCTTAGGGGTATTTCCAAGCACTTCGGAAACATTTGTGCTGCATCAAATTGTTGGTGCAGTGAAGGCAGGGCATGCTGTTGATATTCATGCCTATCAAATTGAAGGGCATGTGCAGCATGATTTAATCAAGCAGTATGATTTAATGAAGTGTGTGAATTATCGCCCATCGGTGCCTGATGTGAAATGGTTGCGATGCTTGAAGGCTTGTCCATTGATGTTGGGTTTATTGCTTTTAGATACGCAGCGTTTCTTTGGCTTATTGAAATTATTTAGTAGCCTGCATTTGAGTGCATGGCTTGAATTGTTTTTTTTGGCATGGCCGCTGCGAGGCGGGCAGAGTTATGATGTGATTCATGCGCATTTTGGACCGAATGGTTTGATGGCAGTGCGTTTGCGGCAGGCTGGTTTTTTGCAAGGAAAGGTTGTGACGTCGTTTCATGGCTTTGATGCCAATGTTGTGCCGAATTTATTGGGCAAGGGTTATTATCAAAGCCTTTTTGAGTATGGCGATGGCTTTATTGTGAGTTCGCTATTTATTGCAGGTAAGCTTGAGCAGTTGGGGTGTGCAAAACATAAAATTCATCGTATTGCTGTGGGTATTGACGTTGAAAAATGGGATTTTCATTCACGGCAAGGTGATTTTGGAGAACAACCCATAGTAATCAGTGTTGGGCGTTTAGTTGAAGTCAAAGGCTTTAGCTATGCGATTGCTGGGATACAACGTGTGAAAGAGGTGTTTCCAAAGGCGCAATACCATATCGTGGGAGATGGCCCATTGCGTGGAAAACTGGAGCAACAGGTGGTTGATTTAGGCTTACAAGGCTGTGTGCGCTTTTGTGGTTCAATGAATCAGGATGAGCTTATCCATATGTATCAATCTGCCGATATGTTTGTCATGCCATCGGTGCGTGGGGGTGATGGTGCCGAAGAAGGGCAGGGTATGGTTTTATTGGAGGCACAAGCAGCAGGGTTACCAGTAGTAGCAACGAAGAGTGGCGGTATTCCTGAAAGTGTGCCCGATGGAACATGGTTGGTGGAAGAAAAGAATATAGAAGGCTTGGCGCAAGCAATGATTGCATGCTTGAAAACATCTCAACGTGAGGGTTATGATGGTATGCTTGGATGTGAGTTTGTGCAGAAGAATTTTAATATTGAAGTGTTGAATCAACAACTTTTAAAGTTTTATAGGCAACTTCAATGAGGATTTTATACCTAACCGATGGTGATCTTGCCCCACATAAGGCCCCACAAATCCATGTGAGTCAATTCTTAAAACATTGGCATCAATCAGGGTGTGAAGTATTACTGCGGGCTCCTCGAACAGAGCAGGATATGCCGGAATTTGAATTTCCACATGTATGGTTGCCGCATGTAAATATACGCTTGTTGGGCGATTGGTTGTTTCAATGGCGAATGTATCGGCAACTTAAAAAAGAGTTGCAAGAAAAACGTTGGGATGTGGTGTACACGCGCCAAATTTCGACATTTCCAGCACTGTATCGCCTGTGCCGCGAGTTTGCTGTGCCCATTTTATGTGAAGTGAATGGTTTTTTGCTCGAAAACTATCAAACAGGCGGGGCTTCTGCGTGGAAATTGCGCATGGTTGAAGCTATGGAAAAGAAAATTTTGCAATACAGCAGCCTAGTTGTTGTACCATATACGGCATTAAAAGAGCGGATGAATGGTCATTATAAGCTTTGTAAAGATAAAGTGATGGTGGTTGAGAATGGGGTGGATCCAACGTTGTTTCGATCACTTAGCAGGCAGCAATGCCGTACGTCGTTGGGATTGAAATCAGATGCCGTATATATTGGTTATGTGGGAAGCTTTGATTTTTACCATGATATGGAAACTATTTTCAGAGCCTATAAGGGTATAGCCGAGCATATAACCAAGCCTGTTTATTTTTTAATGGTGGGTGATGGCGAACGAAAAACAGCGATGCAAGCTTTAGCAGTTTCTTTGGGTATTGATTCTTTTATTCATTTTGTGGGTGCTGTGCCCAATCAGCAGGTGCCTGAATATATCAATGCCTGTGATGTGATGCTGGCATTGCAGCCGAGAGAGCGATTAGAAAAAATGGGTGAGGCGGGTTTTTTGAAAACGCGTGAATACTTGGCTTGCGAAGTACCTGTTGTTTTATCGCATATCAGAGGCACAACGCACCCTTTTGCGGAAGATGCCTGTGTTTATATTGAACCAGAATCGATAGGTGCATTGGAGCGTGCGGTTGTGGATATTATGCATGAGAAGATCAGTTTGTCTTCGGTGCGTGATGAGATTGTCGCGCATGGTTCTTGGGCATACTCTGCGGAGTGTTTACGCAAGAAAATGCAGTTGTTGATGGAGCAGAGCCATGCCTGAACCCGTTGTAGAACAAACACAGGACAATTTAAAAGAACGCGCATTGTCGTTATTTAAGAATGATAAAGTGCTCATTGTAGGGAGTGCGGGTAGTGGCAAGATGCCGCGTTACCAGGCAGATTTTCCTGCTGGTGCGATTGGGCTTGATATTGATGAGCCAGCCAAGCCTGATGTATTGGGTGATGCCTTATTTTTACCTTTTACGGATGAATCAGTGCCTTTTGTTTATTGTGAGGCATTATTAGAGCATGTGCCCGAGCCGCAACGGGTGGTGGATGAGGTTTATCGGGCATTAAAGCCTGGTGGGCAGGCATTTTTTTATGTGCCATTTTTGTATCCATACCATGAGTCCCCCGATGACTATTTTCGTTTTACCAAAAGTGGCATGGCTTACTTATGCCGAAATTTCTCATATATGCAGATTCAGGCGGCAAATGATGGCTATGCGGGCGTGAGTATGCGTTTTTTAGTGGGCTTTACTTCACCTGTTGGAAATATATTGAGTAGACTGGTGCGCTATCCTGCTTGGTGGTGTATTGCTACAGCATATTCTACTGTACGTTTGTTGCAGGGGAGAAAGACTGAGTTGGCGCGTGTTCGTCAGCATTTCTTTTTTGAGAATTGTTCAGGTTTTAATGTATTGGTGAAAAAGTAAGTGTGCGGCTTGGCAGGATTTATCGGTATTGGTAGTGCCGAGATGTTGGATGCGATGGCAGCATCATTGCAGCATCGCGGCCCTGATGCACAAGGTGTTTGGTTGGGTGATGGTGCAGGCTTGGCTCATGCAAGGCTTTCGATTCAGGATTTGAGCGAGGCCGGAGCACAGCCGATGTCTTCAAACGGTATTCATTTGGCATTTAATGGTGAAATTTATAACGCTCCAGCATTGCGTGAACAGCTGATGCAAGCTGGGCATCGTTTTCGTGGGCACTCGGATACGGAAGTTATTTTGCAGGGTTATGCGCAGTGGGGGAAAGGTGTGGTTACGCATCTTTCAGGGATGTTTGCCATCGCGATTTGGGATGAAACACAGCAATCACTGTTATTGGCGCGCGATAGAGTGGGTATCAAACCGTTGTTTTATACCCAGCAGGGGCAAGGCCTTGTTTTTGCGTCTGAAATGAAAGCAATCTTTGAGCATCCGAGCATCGAAAAGAAACTCAATGCTGCCATGATTGATAGCTATTTAACGTTGGGTTATGTCCCTAGGCCACAAACCATTTTTGAAGATGTGTTGGTTGTGCCTCCGGCTCATGTGTTGCTTTGGCAGGCTGGAGAGTACGAATTAGAGCCTTATTGGCAGTTGTCTGATAGTGCAATACTACAAGGTAATGAAGCTGATTTAACGGATGAACTGGATGCACGTTTGAATGATGCTGTGCAATCACATTTATTGGCGGATGTGGGTATTGGGGCATTTTTATCAGGTGGAGTGGATTCATCTTTGATTTGCGCGATTGCAGCTAAACAGATGGATGTGCCACTCAAGACCTTTACCATTGGCTTTGAAGGTGGAGGCGATGAACGCGGTTGGGCGAAATGTGTTGCTGAGCATATTGGCAGTGAACATCATGCTCATGTGGCAGGCTTGGATTTGGTGGAAAAATTACCATTACTGTTGCAACACCTTGAGCAACC
Source organism: Mariprofundaceae bacterium (assembly GCA_030950985.1). Classification (GTDB taxonomy): domain Bacteria; phylum Pseudomonadota; class Zetaproteobacteria; order Mariprofundales; family Mariprofundaceae. Next base: position 6,069 of record JAUZQM010000038.1, read on the forward strand.
CTTGTTTGATAATTCGATTTTACCCACATATTTGGTGTCGCAGCTTGCCCGTGAACAGGTAAAAGTCGTGTTGGCAGGAGATGGCGGTGATGAACCGTTTTTAGGCTATGAATGGACACGTATGGCATTAAATTTACCGCATTTATTGCCAAAATTACCATATTCAGGCTGGCAATGGGCATATAAAACTGGAAAAATAGGCTTGTTGCAACGTGGTTTATACGATATTTCGCATAGTCAAGATGCGCGTTATTTAAGACGCATGACAACATCGCAAGCTTTTCGGCATGATTTATACACGGATGATTACCGTGCCACGTTAAGAAATGAAGCGACGGATATATTGGCGGAATCATTGATGCAACATGAGGGTGACCAACGCTTTTCTCATGTCGATTTGAACTGGTATTTGCCTGAAGATGTGTTGTTTAAGGTCGACCGTATGAGTATGACGCATGGTTTAGAGGTGCGTGTACCTTTGCTGGATCATAAATTGCTCGAATGGGAAATGAGCTTGCCGCTGGATATGCGATTTAAGAATAGGCACGGCAAGTATTTGTTGCGCAAAGTGGCGGCTCGGTATTTGCCAACGGAGATACTGAAGCCGCGTAAACAAGGCTTTACTATTCCTATTGGTGCATGGTTGCGCGGTGATTTAGGGCAATGGGCAGAGTCGCTGTTCGTATCTGAACGTTTTATCCATCGTGGCCTATTCAAGTCTGAGAAAGTGCTAGAACTTTTGCATATGCATCAAAGTGGTAAATATGAGCTTGGCCATCGTATTTGGAGTCTGATTGTGCTTGAGATGTGGTTTAGGGAATGGATGGACTGATGTTGCGGTGGAAAGTTGCGGGGTTATTGCTGTTCAGTTTGTTGGTTTGGGAATTGATTGTACGTCTTTTAGTGCTTTCTCCTGCACAAGAAGTGTTTGAGCCGCGCTTGGGTTATGTGCATGCACCATACGCGAATATTTTACGTACCTATGAAGGCTATGCACGTTTCCAACTGGATCAGTTTGGCTTGAATAATGATGCCT
>JAUZQM010000039.1 GCA_030950985.1 Mariprofundaceae bacterium
CGCCATATAAGCGTTATACTTAAATCAATCCAGTTATTTTATAAAACGATATAGGGTAAAAGAAGGCAGTCCAAGTTATGCTTTTACTTCTCTTAACATTTTAAAATCATCAGGCATGCCATAAAGCACATTACCATCCAACTCCCTCTGTAGAACTTGCTTTGAACTGGTGCGATGCCGTGCTTCTAACCAAGCTGAGAACCCATGTCGCAAATCATCGATATGCTCACCTGAATTTACATATAAGTTCACCTTCCAAGGCGTATTGGCTTCACCATGCAAGCTAAATGCTAGCGCTCCTATATGCTTCAAATCGACGCGTCCGTGCAAACGAAATTGATCGCCAGACACCTGTCTGTTCAACATGCCATGCGTTCCACCATCTTGCTTATCCCGCAACATCAAATATTGCTCAGATAAACCCGCATCAGCCCGTACTGGCAAGCCATCCATATCCATCTTTGGCCAAGCTTCAGAACTTTGTTTGCCAGCATGCTTGGCATGCTCTTCCACAGCATGCGTTTTTTTATCCAGCATTTCACTTAACAGTATCGCAGCCTTCGTATCACTTAACAAACGAAACTGCATAGGCAAATCGCGACTCATCAATTGCAACCAAATACTTCCCATCGGCGTATTGGGTGGCACTTGCGCCCGCATGCGATAACCACCCAATGATAAAATTACCGACCCTTCTGAGTCTGTAGGCGTTATTTTTGCAGTAATAATACTACCATTCGGCCAAGGCAGTTTGGGTGCAACATCTGATTTTGCGCCCTGAGGGATACTTAGAAGTTGCGCGGCATGTAAATTAATCATTGTGATTTTTGCAGCATCAACATTAACTTCACTTGCGCCAAAGGAATATTCATTTTACTAGCTATACCTTCAGGTGATTCCCCCTCACGCTGCATACGTAAAATTTGGGCTGACTGTGATGATGGCGATATCTCTGCGGTGGGTTGATGCACATTCTTTTTTCTTGAAGCAGTATATTGTTGTTTCTCATGTTTTTCAGACATCGCAAGTGACTGGCCACTAAACGACACCTTCACATCATCATTTTTTCCTGTCTGCTGCTCAGTTTCAATGCGTGATTCATGTTCCTGTAAATGGGCAATCTGTTGCAACGCTTCATCCAACATTTTGGTGGCTTCCTGCAACTGCTCTGCTGCCTCACCAAGCTTTATTTCAACGCGTTTTCGTTGCCTGTTTTGTTGCCACCATAACCACCAGAATGCCCCCATCACCAACAAAAGAAGCCCATCCAACAACATTGAAAGTGTATTGCTTGATAAGTTTATACCCCATATTTCAAGCATATTACTCATCCATCTTGAGAATGCCACGCAATCGCACCACCATTTGGCTGTGAATTTGTGATACGCGCGATTCAGTCAAGCCCAAAACCAATGCAACTTCTTTCATGGTTAATTCTTCATAGTAATACAGCGTCAGCAAAATTCCTTCACGTTTGGGTAAAGCATCAATAGCAGTTGCCAAGCGATTAACAAACTCCTTCACTACAAGCTGTCTTTCTGGCATCAATTCTGGATCGCCCTCGAGAACATCCAGCATATTCATTTCATCATCCTCACCCATCACCGAGGGTAAATCATCAAAATGAACAACCGACATCGTGCGAACATGGTCAAGACGCTGACGGTACTCCTGCAAACTCATGTCTAAATACTGGGCAATCTCATCTTCTTCAGCAGGCCTACCCTGTTGTTGCTCAACTACCATCATTGCATTTTGCAAAGCCTTGGAAGTGTCACGCAAGCCACGCGGCATCCAGTCAAAAGCGCGCAAATAATCAATCATCGCACCACGTACTCGATAGGATACAAAAGTCTTGAATTGCACTTCTCTATCGCTGTCAAAACGCCTTGCACCATCCAGCAAACCCATCACACCCGCATTAATCATATCATCCAACTCAATGGAATCTGGCGTACGACGCATCAAGTGGTCTGCATGATAACGAATCAATGGTAAATATTCTTTTAGCAATGCTTCTGGATCATTGAGGATCGACTCATTCTGCTCCACATAATTTTTCACAACACTCATGACATATGCCCACGGTGTTTTTTTGTATTCTCGTCTGCATTACCTTTATTCTTCGGCGTTAGCATTTGATCAAGCCACGCAAAGAGCATGCCCATCCATGCCCCACTAGCTCCCAAGATAAAACAACGAAACAGCGAATCGGACAATGTGATTTCCTGAATCAAACAGATTGAAACCCCAATCAACACACCCGCAAAGGCGCCACTCGCAGCTGCAGAACTCGTCCGTATCACACGCTTACCCCTGAGTTCGTGCTAGGCTCCATATCAGCCTCGAGGCCTTGCCCCAAACTATGCTCCCAGAAAAATTGCAAGCCGCTGCTACGAGAATCATCCCTTGGTCGAGCCAACACCTTATCCAATACCACGTCCAAATCTTTTTTAGCCTGCCCAACATGTAACAAGCTCTGTTTTTGGATAGATCGGCGTACTTCTTTATGAGGTGGCATATGTCCCACATAATCCAAATGTACATCCAGATAACGATCTGCCACAGACATCAAACGCCTAAATGTCAGTTCGCCATCTACCTTATCTGCCTGATTAATGGTCACCATAAAACGACGCACATCTCTTTGTTGAGATAATACTTTTATCAGAGCATAAGCATCTGTTAGCGATGTTGGGTCAGGTGTAAGCACCACCAAGCAAGATTCCGATGATGCAACAAAAAATAATACATTATCACT
>JAUZQM010000004.1 GCA_030950985.1 Mariprofundaceae bacterium
TAAACGTAAGAAATAATGAACACAAAAAATAATACGCGGAACCAGCCAAGCTAAAAAACGTTGTTTCATGTTTTTTCATCCTCAAACTGCATGTGATAAAGCTCCGCGTATAAACCACCTTCCGCCAGTAACGACTCATGATTACCTTGTTGTAAAATACTACCATCATCCAAGACCACAATCATATCGGCATGACGAATCGTTGAAAGCCGATGAGCAATGACAATCACAGTCCGCCCTTTCATCAAGCGTTCAATGGCTTGCTGAACTAAATGTTCCGATTCCGTATCCAAACTACTGGTCGCTTCATCCAAAATTAAAATTGGTGCATCTTTTAATAATGCCCTTGCCAACGACAAACGTTGACGTTGACCGCCCGATAAAATGACTCCTCGCTCTCCTACCATCGTATCATAAGCTTCAGGAAGGTTCATAATAAAATCATGCGCATTGGCAGCTTTAGCAATCGCTTCGACACGTTCACGATCCATATTCTCATAACCATAGGCAATATTATTAAAGACCGTATCATTGAACAAAACAACATCTTGTGTCACCAATGCCATATGTTGGCGTAAGGATTGTTGGGTCAGTTCGCGTACATCAATGCCATCAATCAGCACACGACCTTCGGTCACATCCATAAAACGCGGCACAAGGTTTGCCAGTGTACTTTTACCCGCACCACTTCGCCCCACCAACGCAAGCACCTGCCCTCGTTTTACCTCTAAATTGATATGAGACATGACGGATTTATCTGTATTGGCATATTGTAAAGCGACATCTTCTAAGCGAATATCATGTTGAAACTGTTTGATTTCGCGAGCATGTTCAGCATCTTGAACATCCTTCTTTTCATCCAGAATATCAAAAACACGTTCTGCCGCTGAAAGACCTTGTTGAATTTGGTTGTTGGCAGCAGATAAACGTTTGACAGGCTCATACAACATCAAGGTTGCCGCTAAAAAAGACATCAAGGTACCTGCCGTTGCTTCACCAGCAGCCACCCTTAAACCACCATAATAAAGGACACCCGCAATACCAAAACCAGCCACCAATTCCATCACAGGGAAAGACATGGCATTCACACGCATCACCTGCATTTGATGATGCATAAATTCACCAATCAAATCACGAAAACGACGGCGTTCATAATCCTCCATACCAAAGGCTTTGACCACACGGATACCACCGACAGTTTCTTCCACCAGACTCGACATTTTCCCCATCACCACTTGTCCATCATAACTTGCCGAACGCATTTTTCGTCCAAAACGTAAAATAGGATAGACCACCACAGGAAAGACCGCGATGACAATCAATGCCAGCAACCAATCTTGGTAAAACACCACAGCCACTAAAAAAATAATCGACATGGTATCGCGCATCAAGGCGGTCACGGATGTACTCACAGCCGATTGAACCAAGGTCACATCATAGCTAATCCGTGTCAGCACTTCGCCTGTTTTACGATGCGCAAAAAAGCTTAACGATTGTTCACTTAAACAGGTATAAATTTGATTTCTTAAATCATAAATGACCCGCTGACCAATCCAGCCCATCAAATATGATTGACCAAAATACGCCGAGCCTTTGACGAGGTACAATAAAATAACACCCACTGGAATCAGATACACATATTCAGGGCTTTTGCCCGATAACGCCTGATCCAATGCTGGTTGTAATAACCATGCCATACCTGCGGTACAAGCCGCTAAAATCACCATGCATACCATCGCAATGGCCAAGCGTCCTGAGTACGGCTTTAAAAATTGTAATAAACGTTTATATAACATAAAGAGCCTTTTGAAGACATGATGATTAAATCAGAAAACTTTCTGCTTAGGACGCTTTTTTATCATGCGTTTTCACCAGCATCCCCATGCGTTGTAAAAAATGTTGGCTACCTTGGAAAATAGCCTTAGCTATTTGTCGTTGATACGATGATGTACGAAGTTTACGTTCTTGTCTGGGGTTAGATATAAAATCCACTTCAACCAACACACTAGGAATTTCCAATGCGCCCAACACCACAAACCGTGCTCTTTTAGGTGCGTCATATTTAATGTTTCCGAGACTTTTTAAGGACTCAATGATGTTTTCAGCCAAAATTTGTGAACTATTCAAGCTATCTCGTTTGGCCATATCACCAAGAATATTTCTCAACATGGGATCTGCAATTTCAAAATGTTGGTGATGTATTCCAACCATCTTATCAGCTGAATTTTCTTTGGATGCTAAAGCAATGGCTACTTTATCTGCTGTTGCACCACGTTCGGCTAAGGTATAAACACTAGAACCCTTCACACTGCGTTTTTTAACAGCATCAACATGAATACTAATCATTATGTCAGCATTTGCCTGACGCGCCAAACGAACCCTTTTTCTTAATGGAACAAAATAATCATTTTTCCTTGTTAATATAGCACGCACACCTTTTTGTTGATTGATCATGGCTACAAGTTTTTTGGCAATCGCCAACGTGACCTTTTTTTCTTGCAAACCATGCGAACCAATTGCTCCTGGATCTTGACCGCCATGGCCTGCATCCACAGCAATCACCAGTTGATGGGAATGTTTATTCACAACATTTATTTTATAATTTGATTTTTTGCGCAACAAATCGATGACCAAACGATCAGGTTTACCATGCATTTTTTTCAATAAAAATGAACGCAGCGGAAGGTTCTTATGATTTACATCTATAACCACGCGCAACACACCCTTATGCATACCATGACGTACACGCTTGATTATCATACTTGAAAAATCAGCATGTATCGCACCTTTCAATAAGTGTGCATGTTTCATATCAATCACCACACGCTCTGGTTTGTGCATACGGAAAATGGTGTATCCTACAGCACGATTCAATTCAAAAACGATACGACTTTTTTCTGCTGTATCGGAAATACGAATAGCCTTCACATTCACGGCCCATGATTGTACAGGCAACATCAATATAGCCCATACCCATAAAATTAATCCAAAGGATTTCATCACGCGCTCCTAATTTAAGTATTCATATTACTTTTCACTGACTCAGAGATAGAATCCATGCCTTGCCTCTCTAGCAACAATAAGATTAATAAAATCATGAAGTGAATAATAATAAATATATTGGAGCCAATGGATACATAAGTAAGCTAGCATAACTACACAAAGCGCCCTATGCCGCTCCTTTCATCAATCATCCTAAATAATGTTATAACATTTGGCGTAACAATACTCAAATATGGTGTAAAAACCAAAATAAAAGAAAAAAACAAACCAAGCATGCCTATTTCCAATAAAATACGAAGATATTGCGCATCTAGATCCTTCCATGACATCACACTGTTTCATGCGCGCAAAGACTCCGTGGTTGACGTATCCGTTTTTAAACCACTAACTGCCCTTATTGTTCACATTGATACAACGTAAATCTCATTCTAAGGAAATATAAACGGTAATCATATAATGCCTAGCAAGTAGAAAACAAGTAAAAGTGCGACTTTAGCCACGCCTCCCAAAAATATGTTAAGTATTTTGAATTAGCACCTAAGCATAGAATGATGCTTCTTTTTCATTAAAGCGCGTAGTAACAAATCCAAGAAACAAGACCCTCTCTTTTTTTCTTCAAAAATATTGTTGACTATTGAGCCTCTGTTTTGAATAGTACGCAAACTTTTTGGTAAATAGACCAACTAAAGGGGCCATAGCTCAGCTGGGAGAGCGCTACGCTGGCAGCGTAGAGGTCGACGGTTCGATCCCGTCTGGCTCCACCATTTTCTTTAAATACTTTATTAATCAAGCACTTATGCTTTTTAGGATCGCTACTCTTACCGACTTGTACATTTAACTTGTACAAAGTCGCTAATGAGGTGGCTGAAAAATGCGCGTTTCTTGTACTCAATATCTTCATCGTAGCGAACATTATATTTTTTATTACCGACGGGCTATACCCGATGGGCTAAGGAAATCTTTTGGTGGTAAGCGTGAGGTAAAACAATCACTAAAGACGCGTGATAAATCACAGGCTATCATCCGTCATCATGAGCTGAATCTTGATTTGGAAAAGCTATTCATTAGCTTGAAAAGGGAGATGTCGATGTCTGGACAAGTTGATCCATCATTTATTGTAGGGCTGAAACAGGATGCTGTTTCTGTTGCCAAAGAAGGTGAGTTTAATGCGATTATGTCGGGCGTTGTTCTAGCACTTCGAGGTCAACCTCTTCAGTTTGATAGTGGGAGAGTTCTTGCGGCAGCTCCAATTAAGGTAGAAGGCGAAACACTACTGCGACTTGACGGCTCTGAAGTCGATGGTGTTATTCTTGCCACAGCCCTAGCATATGCGGACTCTGTTGGAATACCCAAAATGATTGATGAGTCTGTATTTATACTCCACAGGATTTACCAGTTGGAGGTGCGGTATGAGTACAACAATCGAACAAATAAAACTAGATACTTTGGAAGAGCTAGAAGAACGCTTTAAAGCAGAGCCAGATATGGCTTATCCTGAAGATATGGTTAGCGAAATCGCTGATAGTAGTGTGCCAATTTACACTTTCGACTTAATTCAGATTGCGCAATCTTCAGTCGATGTATTAACACATGAAAATGAGTTGCCGCCTGCCTTTGATGGTACACCAACAATCACCAATCAAATTGCCACGGCAATTTATGAGATTGTTCAGGAAGAGCTGTATGAAAAGCTGTATGAGCTTCAACAAGAGCATGAAGAGCAACAAAAACTTTCCGACGAGATGAGCCAGTAGCACTCAGGGGTTTGCCTGAATACTTTATATTTTAGATATTGACACTATGCTCACCCTCAGCTTTTGAGGGTTTGGAGGAAGTATCAATGCCGACATTGGAGTTTAAGGGAAAGCAGTTTGTTCATTCCCATCATTTGAGTGTGCCGTTCCGTCAGTTGATAGTGGATAAAGATAAGTCGCTGTCCGATAAGCCTGATCTGGATGGTAATTTGATTATCCACGGCGATAACCTTCATGCGCTGAAAGCCTTGCTCCCTCAGTATGCGGGCAAGGTGAAATGTATCTATATCGACCCACCATATAACACGGGCAATGAAGGCTGGTGCTATAACGACAAGGTAAACAGCCCACTGATTAAGGAATGGCTGAAGAAATCTGCTAATCCCGTTGATAAGGATGACCTTGAGCGGCATGATAAGTGGCTTTGTATGATGTGGCCGAGACTTAGCCTGCTACGTGAGCTGCTGGCAGAAGATGGAGCTATTTTTATCAGTATTGACGATACCGAACAGCACCAGTTGAGAATGATAATGGATGAAATATTTGATAGT
>JAUZQM010000040.1 GCA_030950985.1 Mariprofundaceae bacterium
TTAGTCTCCAATGTTAGTTAGTGTTGTAATTCAAGGAAATTGTTAGCTCCTAGAATAAAGATGAGTTAAGACACTGGAGCACGGCCGTGCTCCAGTGTCTTATACATCAACTACAAGTGTTACAGGTTATTAATACTTAGATTACTCGCTTACTTCGTACATGTTAATATTTGCTGCAGAAATAGCCAACTCTGCTCTAACATTATTAGCCATCGCAAAAATACTAGACACATAATTACCAGCGATAAACATACGCGAGCGGTTAAGTTCGGTATTAGCTAGGCGGTTGAAAACAGCCCAACCGGATCTAACCTTAGCTACCTTATCAATAGCCTTCATAGCCTTATCGATATCTTTCACGCGCGCGTCTGAGAAAGATTTAAGTTTCTTAGTAGCGCCTTTAGAGACAGCTAGTTTGGTAACGATAGATGCGCGCGGCATGATCTTGTATGCTTTAGCCTTGTTGGTTAGCTCCTCGTCACTAAGACCCTGGAAAGTAACGTTCTTGGTCATGTATAAACCCACGACCGCTCTTGGGTCATTTTTGTCGGCATCATCAGGAGTTTCGAGATAGTTAACTACTCCGCTGATCTTATTACCCTTCCAGAACAACGGATAGAACTTAATACTAGCGTCGATAACACTATTGTCTAACCCTAGGTCGCTCTTTTGGGGGTTAGTTAGAGGGTAGAGTGTGCCGCCGGTTAAGTCGTACCCACTAATAGTGCCTTCAGCTACAGCGTTTTTAATCTGTTTATACTTAGCGCTATTAAAGTCAGTTGCCTGGAAAGCCTCTCTATATTTCGCGTCGTTCGTATCATCAATCTCACCAACCACCGACGTCACCTGAGCGGCCAGCTTAATTAGATCTGCAGCGACATCCTCGTTAGCCTTACTGATAGCTGCCATATTCTCGACAAGTTTTGCCTCAGCGATCGCACCTAACGCGAGCTTACCACCCTCTAGCTTAAGTAACTTCGTAGCTTTATCTTCGTCCATCTTACCTTTAGTAGCTGTAGCTGTTTTGTCAGCATTAAAAGATTTCAACATCTTCTCAGCTTTCTTACCGGTACCGTTTAAAGCAACTACTAATTTAGCAGCAAGCTTCTTGATTTGCAAAGCGATCTTCTTGAAGATCATTTTGATGCCTTCGTAGATTTTCTTAGCAGTATCTTTAATACCTTCTACAGATACTTCCAAGGCTTGTACTGGAGAAGCGAGCATATCTTCAGTAGACACGTTGTATTTATTAGTAGTACCGCCCAGTGCAGTTTGTGCCAACACCATAGACTCATGCGCCAGCGCAGCAATACCAACAGACACTGTTTCAGGCTTAATCAATAGTGACTCGCCCAATTCTGCTTGAACTTCAAGTTTACCAGCTACAGCCATAGCCTGTACCAGGTTACCATAAGTAGACTCTGATTCAGTAGCAATTTCGCCAGCTTCTGCAAATGCTTGTTCTGCTAACACTTCATCAGCTGCTGACAATGCAGCAGTAGTTTCAAAACCAGCTGATTCTGTTGACAATTGTCCTAAAATACCATATTTCATATTACATTCCTTTACTTTGTTATTTTTTAAAAATTAATTAATTAATTTCTAATTCGTTAATAATATTAACTCACTAGATGATAAAATGTACAGTTGTTAACAACAACAATATATCCTATCATATATTAGCGACTACTCAGAACCTGATAGGTCTTTAAGGTCATACTCTATACCAGATACCTTATCTTCATAATAAGCCACCTGTTTAGCTAGACGTTCGTCATGCTTGCCGTTAGCCCGCATCTTGATATCTAGGAGTTTGAGCTCAATAAGCTTCTTCTTCTCTTTAAGAGATTCGTACTTATCGATGTCTCTATCCACGAACCACATACGGATATGGTATATTGGATTATTAATAAATCCATTAACAACAGGCATACCCACAACTTTGCCTTGCTTAGATAACAACTTATCCATAAGAGAACCAGCTGCTCTAGTATCGATAGGTGTTCTAGCCACCTTATGTAGATCCTCTACATGTTTATCGAAGCGGTTAATGTATGCACGCACGATAGTTGTGAAGTAAGGCATGCTTACTTGTAACTCTTCTATCTTACGTTTAGGATACTCAGTGTCCTCGTCAGCCATGATGTAATATACCATATCTAACATATACAACGTCACTGATGAAACGTCACTGATGGTCTTCATGATAGCTAACTCTTGAGCTGTAGCTAGAGCAGGGAACACCTTATCGCTGATGTCTTTATCGATAAGAGCTGTTAGACTCTTCTCTTCAGCTAGAACTTCCTTAAAGAAGTTAGTTAAATCCTTGATAACCTCCTCTGGGGAACTGTTACGTAACCCCAAACTACCACCCATGTTAGCTAGAATATATACTTTATCAGTCTTGAAATACTCCTTACTACCAGACACTGCCTTCAGTGTCGGGATGACGTTCTTAGATATAGCGGTGAACGTAGCGCTAACCACATCATGTAGATCTGATTTAGCTACTATCTTATTTTCACTACCAGTAATGAAATTTTTAAGCGCTTGGAACATATATACTCCCTTATATTATTTAAAAAGCGGGTGGCTTGTTAGCCATTAACGCCTTAATGATTTCACTATAATCGGAACCGTTCTTATCTTTCTTAACAGCATTCTTAAAAGATAGGTCAGTTTTACCACGGATGTCCTTAAGCATGATCTGGATGCGCTCATGGTCAGGGTCGAGGATAGTAACTGATAAACCGTTAGCTTTCTCTAGGAACTTATCCTTACCTTTAGGAGTAGTTAGTTTAGAACGAATAACTCGCTCGATACCTGTTTTAGTCTCTGGACCTACTAGATACATGTTATAGTATTTCTCGAATCCAGCGAAACTGTTAGTAAGCATCTTAGAGTTAGCCGATAGTTCGCGACCGCGGATTAGTTTAATAAGCGCAGCTTCATCACCTAGTTTATGCTTCTTATACTTAGCGATAATATCACCAGCGAATAAGAAGTCAGATAACGAGATAGCGCCAGCTCTATAACTGTCTAAACGTTCTGAGAACGCATACTCGTCAGACTGGGTCATGACCGTGTCGATAATGTTGGCCTTAGTAGCAAATATGACTGCTAGTTTGATAGTTACCGGGATGACGATAGTCTTAGTGTGGAACTTACCGTCGACACCAGGCTCAGGTAACACTACCTCCGCCTTGATCTCGATACTACGCTGGATAGCGTTAGGGATAAGTAGATCTTTATACGCTGAGCTCAACGTAGTCGGGTGAGCCACCATGTCTTTACCAGTAGCTGCCCATTTAGCACTACCCTTTAGCTTCATAAGGTCAGTGCGTGTTAGATCGCTCTTTGCCTTATCCTTAAGATAAGCCTCCGCCCCGTCTAGAGCTGCCTGGGGTACCACTGGAGCGTCACCATCTGGGTCCACTGCAGCGGGGTCAGCCTCTAAAGATAACTCCGTGCCGTCAGGAGCGGTTAGATCAGCCATATTTAACAGGCTACCCAAGTAGTCTTTATTATCAGCAGCTTCAGAGGTAAAGTCAATACCAGCCTCTAGACCCGCAGTTAGTACTCGTGTTAACCCACCATTATCCGTAGCTAGTGAATCCACTACAGTATTAACGGACAGGCCGTACCGGTCTCTCAAGATGTCGAATACCTGCATGTAGTAGCCAGTGAACATATCCATATGTAGTCCTAGGATACTATCTAACTCTTCTAAGTCTTTAAGGTCCCGGTCGATAACAACTACAGGTTCCACAATGTACTTATCGAGCAACTTCATCATAGAGCCATCAGCACGCAACAACTGTACCTTTTCATCCTCTAGAGTCTTTAACGTACCTTTAGCTATCCCGCCCTCGGATTCTACGTTACTAGCGTATCTGAGAATGGTTCCTAAAGAACTCAATAATCCTGCCATATGTCCCTCCTTTATTATAGTGTTCACTCATGGATGAGCGGCTATTGTATAAGTCAATGAATAAGTAGTGCGGGTAGTATAGGAGTTAATATGGACGACACAGGCAAACGCCGACAGCTAGACAACATATACGTTAGTGGTAAGACTACTACACTGGATGACTTCTTCGCATACACCCAAGCTGGTGGCAGTGTAGCGCAAGCTGGTTCTAACCTACTGTACGGTATGAACCAATCCAAAACAACAGGAGCAGCACCGGTTAATAACGACACCCAAGGGTTCGTGTTCTTTACTAGACCAATGCTAAACCTTACTAAAGCTAACCTTATTAGGAAGCGGGAGATGCATTATCTACTAACCACTAGAGAGACTAGCGTTCAACGCTATGTTAGGTGTACACTAGACCCGTCATTAGCTACCTTCGCTAGTCCTGTGGTTAAGTCACCTCTAGTTGATAATAAGATGGCGTTCATACCGTTATTTAGTAACACTATATTAAAACTATCAGGCTGGCCTGACGTAGTAGCACCTACTTATAAAAGTAAACAAGGTCTCCGTAAAGAACAATGGGCGCTTATAGATGGTACTGCAGAGGTTAATGAATCTTTTGATATGGACGCTACGTTTAAGAACACTGCGGACGAACCCCTACCTATGATGATAGATGCCTGGGTTAACTATGCTACCTATGTATTCGACGGGCAACTACGTCCACACTATGGTATGGAAGTGCGTAATGAGATAGATTATACTACCAGGATATATAGATTCGTTATGGACAAGGATGAGCGGTATATTAAGAAGGTAGCCTGTACGGTAGCCTCGTTCCCTATAAACTCACAAACTGGTAAGTTCTTCGACTACGACCGTACACAGCAGTACATGAGTCAGTCTAAAGAAATAAACGTTAGGTTCACTAGTATGGGTGCTGTGTATAACGACGACATCATACTTAAATGGTTTAACCTAGCTGCTGGTTACGCTAACAGCGCTCTACGTGAAATAGTGGTCGGTAATTTTGTGTCTCCTGCTAAGAATCATTACGAGAAGATCCCTAGAGAATTACTAGCTAAGTTTAAGTTCGCAGGCTACCCATTAGTTAACACACTCACTTACGAGTTAGAGTGGTGGATCGATCCTATGTCTAGTACCTATAAGCATGTTATGAATGAATTTAACCCAACTACTCCAGTTCCGGTAGATGCTGCAGCTGTGAAGAAAACGATAGATAAACTAAACACTAAAATATAAGGAGTAACCGTGGCCATAAATGTAACAGACCTACAAGCACTAATGTACGACCCAGCAAGGATGCAGCAACTGATACTAGCTGATATTAAGAACTACACCATCAACGACCCTACTAACCCGTTCGTGATGCTCATGGAGGCTACTACCGTACTAGCCTCTTCAGCGGCTCTAGAATCCGTAGCTGCGGTTAAGAAGATATACCCTAGTCTAGCCACTACCGCGCAGGATATCATCCATCACGTTAGTGATAAGGAGTTAGTTAATATATTCAGCCACCCGTCTGAAACTGGCGTGGTGTTCTATGTTAACGTTAGGGATCTTAAAACTAACGGTGTCTATGTAAAGGCTAGCGCCTATAGCGAGACTATCATCCCACTGGGTACTGAGGTAGTCATCACCGGTATACCGTTCACCTTACTTAACGACATCAGTGTTAGGCTATACGACACAGGTACGGTGTTTACAGAACAACTTACATCTGCTGATGATCTAGCTAACAACAGTTTAGGCGTACTAAGTTCTGGTATCGTCAACTTCAGCGATGGAGAGTCTTGGATAGCGCTAGAGACCATGATCAAACAGCTTAAGCGTAGCGTTATAAACAAAGCTATAACTATATCAGAAGGCGTTAACATCAACGTTAAACACACTGATAAGTACCACTATAGTAACATCTACTTCAAGAACACTAGCACTAACGGAGGGTGGGTAAAACTTAATAAATCCCATAGTAACACGCACATAGACCCAGTAACTCCCACAGTACTGATAACTGTTATGGATAACTTAGTAACTTACGTTATACCGGATGTTTATCTATTATCAGGGCAAGTTAGTGGTGAGCTTATGATAGAACTCTATGAGACTGTCGGGTTCTTGGACTTACCCATCTATAAGTACGCTATGTCTGAGTATAAGGTTAACCTTAGTGTAGCTACCGCTGATCCTGTGAAAGCCACTATAGCTAATATTACAGTCTACGCTAACAGTAGAGATATCGTTAATGGTGGTTCTACTGGTTATAGTTTCGAGGAACTACGTACTAACATAATCAATAACTCACTAGGTCACGAGACTTTACCTATAACCTCTAACCAACTGAACAGGGTAGCTGCAGTAGAAGGTTTCGAATTAACTAACATGAGCGATCTCGTGACTGGTAGGACTCTTACTGCTGGTAGGAATATGGCTAGGTATAATAGTAAGCTAGTATACTGTAAACCTGACGTGTACGTTAACACCGTTAATATAGACCTATCCCAGGTCAGTAATCCTAAGGTGGTCATCTCTGGAACTTACGCTATGATTCCGTCTAACACATTATTCAAAGAGGTTAACGGGGTAGTGACTATGCTAACTGGCGCAGAGGTTACTACACTTAACAGTCTAGGTGGGACTGTCCTAGTTACCCACGCCAGGAATAATAACCTATTCTTCACGCCCTACTATTACATAATAGACACTACCACTACGGCTACTACTGAGACTAGGGTGTACGATCTGGACACACCTAGCCTAAGGTCTATACGTATCACTGGTAAGAACATTAACATACTAGAGCGCTGTAATATAGGTAAGTACGGTATATATAAGACTGATACTGGTTACGATCTAGTAGTTACTGTAGTCAGTAACGCTGAGTTCAATAACACTAAGGTTAACTTACTGAAAGGTCAGTTGGGGTTAGATATGTATGGCGGGACTACTATAGCGTATATACCAGGTACTTATAACCCAGATACTGGGTTAATGACATTTACCATAGACAGTAACTTTAACATCACTGCTGCGGATACTCTAGAATTAACTAACGCTGCAGCTACCATCACCAACACTTTTGTAGATCTTATAGTTAACGCCACTATACATCTATACACAGAGGACGCTACCGTTACGGACCCAACGAGTTATCTAGTTAGCGAGATAACCTTACCTAGTGCTAACGTCACAGTTTTTGATAAGGAAACACTGACTGTAGAATTTGGTAGGAATGTTAACTACTTATGGAACAAAATGTTCACTACCTATAGTGATAGAAAGTATCTAACTTACGGGGTAGACAAACCTATGGTGTATGCTGATGATGTATACCAGGCTGATCCACTAACTGGCTCGTTCATAACCGTGGTTACTGATCCTGTTACTGGAATATCTACCACTAGTAAGACCTTGCTAAACGCTAAGGGTAGCCCTGTTCTAGACGGGTTAGGAGTTCCTGTTATGGAATACCGCGCTGGTGACGTAGTGTTGGACGCTAATAATCTTCCGGTAATAGATCTATTCGGAGGTGTGGTTAGGCATGCCGATATACTGATGTTGGAGTATGAGTACCTAGCCGCCACTACTACGGTTTATAAGAACTATCTTGTAGCCGTTAGGGATACTCTTAAGAGCTGGTTATTCGGTAACATGGTTACTCTAAACGCTAAGCTGCTAGAGAATACTGTGGTACTGTATAAATCTTATAAGAGTTCAGTACCTGTAGAGATACAGACTGAGTCTGTTAAGGCGCTAGTACCGTACCGGGTGAGACCAGTAGTTACGGTGTACACTACTAGAGCTGTATACACTGCAGTGGAGTTGGATAACCTACGTACAGAAGCCGGGTATATTATACACGCACATCTAGATAAACAAGCTATAGACCTGTCTGTCCTTAAGAAAGAACTAGTCGACGCTATCGATACCGCTATCGTTAGTGTTAAAGTAGAGAACATAGACACAGCTCGCAATAGTGAAATATTCAATGTGGTTAGTCCTACTACAAGACTAGCTGTTGGTAAACGTTTGAAGGTTAACCATAACGGAGAGTTAGTTGTAGAGTACGATATAGACCTACGTATACATAACGTATAAAGATACTGTTATAGTGGTGACCGTTAGGTCACCACTATAACATATCATTAGTACTGCATCCTCTTAGTGTTTTTATAGATATCGTGTATAATTAACTCAGTAGGTGACGCTAGTTGTACCGGGTCAAGTTTAACATACTCCA
>JAUZQM010000041.1 GCA_030950985.1 Mariprofundaceae bacterium
CCGTTTGTGCTGCTGAGGCATTGTCATTTGTTGCAAGTCAATCCGATGATTGCACTGCCAAGCGGCTCCGCCTTACGCTCGGAACTGGCCATGGTATAGCAACCTTTCTTGATCAAGCGCATCAGGATAACAAAGAAGATAAAGAGCAAATAAAAAACGATTCTATTTCCGAGAATAATACAGAACCTGATTCTCAAAAACCATTAGATGAAAAGCGTCAACTTCGGGTTGAATGGTGGAAGAATGTTCTGATACAACCCTTCTCCCAAAAGGACGGCGAGAAGAACGATTTTGCTTTGTTTGAACATCCTGCAATTTTAGCTGCAAGCAAAGAAATTGAGGATGTCTGCAAGAAGGGTGAAAAAGTTTTAGTTTTTGGACGATTTACACGCCCCTTACGAGCATTGGTGCAACTTCTCAATGCACGAGAAATGTTACGTCGGATTGATAAGAAGGAATTGTGGCCGCAGTCGAAATTCTGTGAGAAGGATAATTGGAATGCAGTCTTGGCTGCGCATAGACAATTGCAGAGACAAGGGGTACTAGATAAAGAATCTTTGAATGAAACGTTGGCAAAACAATACCAAACATTCGAAAATCATCGTCAAAATATCCAAAAAACTCTAATCGCATCTATTGAAAAAGAGTTTAAGGAAAAGGAACCTGATCAACGTGTTCGCGCGATTTTCAATGAATTTAAAAACCATGATAAAGATGTCTTGAAACCAATGGTAAAAGCCATGCAAAGTCTCATGGGAATGAACTTTAAAAATGCCCAATCAAAGGATTTTGTACAAATATTTATCGATATTATCATGGCTGCGACGGATCATGAAGAAGGTGATACCGATGGAAATGGAAGCTTGAATAAGAAAGAAGCATCAGCTCTCTGGGTTGCTTTTAAAACAAAGCTGATTGAGGAATATAGCCACACCGAAGGTGGATTTTCTCGCCTTATGAATGGTGAAACGGAAGCTTCAACACGTCAATTATTGCAATTATCTTTTAATCGAAAAGAAGGTCATCCAAGTGTTTTGGTAGCGCAATCGTTGGTGGGTCGCGAAGGACTTAATCTTCATAAAGCTTGTCGGACTGTTGTGCTGCTTCACCCTGAGTGGAACCCTGGGATTGTAGAACAACAAATTGGTCGAATTGATAGGATTGGAAGTTTATGGGAAGAAAAATTATATCAAGCCACTAAGGCAGGGAAACCAAATGATCATATTCCAAGAATTGAAATTCGTCCTGTCATTTTCAAAGGAACATATGATGAAAAAAACTGGCAGATATTACATCATCGTTGGGATGACCTACGCGCCCAACTTCATGGTATTGTTATACCTCCACTGATCGCTAAGGACTATTCAAAAGACTTGATTAACGAAATAAACAATGCGGCTCCAAAATTTTCTCCACCTAAATTCAGACCATAACATTGCTGTAGTAACTGATGTTACGTACTCTGGTGAAAAAAACCGTCATTCCATGCTAAGGAAGTGTGGCTTTAGCCACCCCCTAATCCTTCATTCAGCGCGGCTAAAGCCGCACCCCCAGAGTCATGAATACACAGCAAGTTCATCCCCGAAATCCGATGAAAAGATCATGGTATGCGTAACATCAGTGTAGTAATTCAAGTATGAAGCATATCGTCATGTCCGAGTTTATCGGGCATCTAATGATTGAAATAGAAGACCCTCGAGGGTGACGATGCTGAACTACTACAGGGCTTCCTCAATATCTTGCAAAAGCTTTTTACGCCCAAATAACAGGCGAAAGTGTCCGCCTTTGTGTTGTTGCCAAAGGTGGGCAGCGCGAACACCTGAGAACAAAATCGCGCGTACTTTATTGGTATTGACACTTTGACGAAGCAATTCAGGTTTACCATGTACAATAATGCGAGGTTTTAAGGTACTAATGGTTTCACCATACAAATCAGCAATACCACCCACCACACTTTCATGCGTCACGCTGCCAAAATAATCACGTTGTTTTTCAATGCGAGCCATGCCATCCGCAATCACGGATAACATATCTCCCTGTTTGCTTAAGCGCTTTTCAACGGCAATCATGCCTGCTGTATAGCTCATGGCTATTTTGGCTTGCTCAATATTTTCTTCACCTGATAACAATTGTTTGGCTAAGGTTAAGCCTGTTTTTAATTGCTGCCGACCGCCAAAAATATCGTCAGGGGATTGTTGGCCATCGGCGAACAAACTATGCAGTAAAGCGTGAAAATCTTCGGCATCACAGATACCTTTGCGGGCAATATCATCCACCAATTTGGCGGCTTGCATCAAAGCAGCAAGGGCAATGATACGGGCGTGGGCATGTTGAGTTTGAGACATAGCGCCGCATTGTGAGCATATCACGATAGAGACTCAAGGAGCATGGATGACTGATTTTTTTGAAATCGTACGACAAGCATTGCAAGCATCGGATATGGATCAAAAATTACAGCTGACACGGCAAGCTGCTGCAAATGCTATCCACTTGAATAAACAACGTATTTTAGATGGTTTAGGCGAAGCGGTGGATGTCTATTCACCCGGTCGCCCTGCTCAACCGATATTGGTGCAAGCAGGTAAACTCCCCAAACGTGCGATGGGAAGTTTGGAAGGTCGCATTATTATGATGCATGCGATTGCACATATTGAGTTCAATGCCATCAATTTAGCTTTGGATGCGGTGCAACGCTTTGAAGAGATGCCTTTGGATTATTACCGTGATTGGATTCAGGTCGCGGAAGAAGAAGCCTATCATTTTGAATTAATTCGAACGCATTTGCGACATTTAGGAGGCGAATATGGCGATTACCCTGCCCACAATGGTTTATGGGAAATGGCAGAAACCACCGCTCATGATGTGTTGGATCGCATGGCTTTAGTGCCGCGCGTATTAGAAGCACGAGGCTTGGATGTTACCCCTAACATTCAGAAAAAAATGCGCCATGTCGGCGACAATCATGCCGCAACCTTGTTGGATATTATTTTTAAAGATGAAATCGGTCATGTTAAAGTAGGCAGCAAATGGTTTCGTTATATCTGCAAAGAACGACGCTTAAAACCAACGGACACTTTTTTCACACTCGTGGAGAAACATTTCCCACGTGGTATTGATACAGGGGTCAATTTGGAAGCACGTAAAGATGCAGGGTTTTCAGAAGATGAAATCAAGCGTTTATTGGCATAATATGTCATTCAAACATCGCTTAGTTCATCATATCGAAAGCATGTGGTGGGAGCGTGAAAAACCACCTTGGTATGTACGACTTTGGATGCCTTTATATCGAACCGCAAGCACACTGGATCAAAAAAAACGCTTGGATAAATCTGTTCAACCACCAATACCCATGATTTCGATTGGCAATATTACGGTGGGTGGCAGTGGCAAAACTCCCTTTGTGATATGGCTGGCGAAAGCGTTGAAACAGCATGGCTATCAACCTGTGCTGATATGCCGTGGCGATGGTGGTCATTCATCAAACCCCATCCTTTTGCACCAAAATAGCCTCGCAACAGACGTCGGCGATGAAGCCGTTCTGCTGCATCGAATGAGTGGATGCCCCGTTATTTCTGCACAAAATCGGGTACAAGCCAGTCGTATGGCAGCCGAATATGGGGATGTCATTTTGTTGGATGATGGGTTTCAATATCGTCAATTAGAGCGTGTGTGCGATGTTGTATTGATTCCTGATGTTGGGGTCGGCAATGGCTGTGTATTACCCGCAGGACCGTTGCGAGAACCTATTTTAAACCTTAAGCGTGCTGATGTTGTGGTTCGTGTGGGGCAACAAGCCAATGTACCGTTGTCTGAACACAAAGAATGGCATTGGCATACCCTTGAATATTCCTTACGCGATTGGATGCAATGCCATCAAGCGTGTCCAAACATGGTGCATGCTGTGACAGCCATTGCCCGCCCTCAACGTTTTGTGGAAAGCCTAACCCATGCAGGTTTTAAGCTATCGGGACAAACGTTTTTCCCTGATCACTATGCTTTTAAGCCAACGGATATAAGCACTTTTCAAAACTTACCTCATCCCATCGCAGTTACCGCCAAAGATGCCGTCAAACTCGAAGCTTTATGGAATCAAGACACGCCTCTTTGGGTCTTGGAACAAACAGCCGTGGCCGAAACGGATCTTTTTGAACGCATTGAATCCATGCTTCCGTCTAGTCACTGCCCACGTTCATGCTAGTCTTTCGCTACTTTAGATTTTGGAGAACATCATGATTGATCAAGCTTTACTCGATATTTTAGCCTGCCCTAAATGTAAAAAAAGTGTGCATTACAATGATGATAAAACAACATTGATGTGTGACGCATGCCAATTGGCTTACCCGATTCGCGATGATATTCCTGTCATGCTCATTGATGAAGCCAAGTCTTTAGCTGCTGAATAAGCCACTTCCAACCCATGAAAAAAGTGCAGCTTTGGCTGCTTCATGCTGTGTTTTTTATCGCTCAAATACTTCCAGCACGTTGGATGGGCGCATTGGGTGCGGGTGTTGGGCGAATGCTTTTTTATGTATTGAGACGCATCCGTTTGATTACCCTTGCCAACTTAACCCGAGTCTATCCTGAAAAAAGTCGAACATGGCGCATTCGTATGGCGAGAGCATCGTTTGCAGAGGCAGCCCGTACAGCCTTTGAACTTCCGCATGTTTTTTTGCGTGGCAAAGATTTTTTATTATCTCATATTGAGATTGACGGTGAAGATGAACTCAAACAAGCCTTAAGCGAAGAAAAAGGCGTGTTTATTGTGGCAGCACATCATAGTAATTGGGAACTTGAAGCACTCACCTTTTCAATGTTGGGCTATGATTCCACCACCATTTATCACCCGATGAAAAACAAGGTCTTGGATGACTATATGATGCAGCGGCGCACACGCTTTGGTGCACAAATGCAATCTCGGCAAGCAGGCTTGCGTTGGTTACCCCGAGCTTTAAAAAATGGGCAGTTGATTGGTGTGATGATTGATCAACACATGAGCAATGGTATCCAAGTGCCTTTTTTAGGGCATTTGGCGAACACCACAGCTTTACCAGCCTCCTATATTCAACGCAAACCCACCCCTGTCATCGCCATTAGCTTGGATCGAATAGGTCATGATTTTCGCTTTAAGTTACGTTTACAAAAAGTGACGATGCCAGCCTTAAGCGAAGATAAAGCAGCCAACACATACCATATGATGCAAACCATTGGTGATACTTTTGCCCCCATTATTCATGCACGTCCCGAATTATGGTTATGGTTACACCG
The DNA here is from genome assembly GCA_030950985.1 of Mariprofundaceae bacterium. Classification (GTDB taxonomy): domain Bacteria; phylum Pseudomonadota; class Zetaproteobacteria; order Mariprofundales; family Mariprofundaceae. Next base: position 5,266 of record JAUZQM010000041.1, read on the forward strand.
CCGTTGGTATATTTTAGAACAAGAAGAAAAAATTGCAAAGGTCGTCTATGGCACACCATAAACCTTATAGCAAACAGCGTTGGAGTATCTTACAAAAACATGAGATTGATGCGTGGTGTAACATGGAAAAAGAGCAAGCCTCTTTTGAACATATCTTAGCATTACGACGTGAACGTTATCACGATTTAGTGTTACAACATGCAGGTGATTTAGATGAAACGAGTGAAATTTTGGAATTGGGATGTGGTGCGCTATGTGTTGCACAAGCATTAGAACACGGTAAAAAAACCTATTTAGATCCTTTATTGGATGATTACCGTAGAGCTTGCCCCGGTAGTCTACCTAAGGGAATATTCATGTCTGATATGGCCGAAAATATAAGCCAAAACGATGCGACCTATGATTTAATTTTATCACTACGTTTATTAAGTTATGTCGAAAATCCTGAATTGGTGTTGCATGAAGTGGAACGCCTTTTAAAGCCCACTGGTCGCTTTCTTATTAGTGTTGAAATATGGCCAAAACCGTTGGCACTGTTGCACTATTATTTAGCCCAATGGTTTCCACGATGGTTATTAAAAAAACGTCTCTATTGCTACACCAGTCATGGATTTGAAAAAAGTCTAAAACGTCACTTTCATATTGAAAAAGAGCTTCAGATGTCGAATCAGCCACACTCACCGTTTAAACAAGAATATTTTTACGTATGTCGCTTAGAGAATACATAAAATGTTAAAATATGTCTTCACAATCATTCTCAGTTTATTTTTTTCTGTAAGCGCGCAAGCTGTAACACCCTGTTTTCATTTCATCGGTGAAAAATTAACCTTCAATGTGGGTTGGGAGTTTATCAATGCAGGTTCTGCAAGCATGGTGGTGCAAGCATCAAAAACAGGTGGTTATGCCATTCAAACGCATGCCCGTACCAATCATTTTTTAGATATCTTTAAAAAAGTACGCGATACCATTACCTCTGAAGGTCTGTGTGTCGGCAAACAAACACAAAGCACGCTTTTTCAATTGGATCAGTTAGAGCGTTCCTATGTCGCTCATAAAAAAACAGTCTTTGATTGGCAACATGGGCAAGTATTTTATACCGAGCATGAAAAAACAGATCAATATCCAGTGCCTCAAGGACACCTCAATGTGATGGATGCTTTTTTTAAAGTTCGCAGCATGGATTTAAATTTAGGTCAAGAAATTCATATACCCATCTTTGATTCACGGAAAATTTACGATGTCGTGATTCATATTGGTAAAAAGACGAAAAAAATCCGTGCGCCTTGGGGAGAACGTGTCGAATGCATTAGCATTGAACCTCAACTTAAAACTGAAGGTATTTTTTCTAGCCCCGGTCGCATGAAAATATGGGTCACCCATGATGCTCGTCACATTCCATTAAAACTCATCGCCAAAATTAAAATTGGTCGTATCATTGGGCGTTTAACTCAATATCAGGAGCCTATGTGAGCACTTCTTATTCCAAACTTGAAAGCTGGTGTCTTGACCATCGAAAACTAGCCACCACACCTGTTTTCATTCTTTTGCTTGTCTTGGCAGAACCAACTCTTAGCTCTTTATGTATCGGTACACTCATTGTTTTCTTGGGAGAAATGGGGCGCACATGGTCCTCGGGGTACATTGATAAAAATGCCAAACTTGCCACGGCAGGCCCTTATCGTTTTACACGCAATCCCCTCTATTTTTTCAATACCGTTATTTTTATTGGTTTTTGCGTGATGGCGTACAATCCTTGGGCTGCAATCTTGGGCATGATGGCACATGCGGTAATTTATCATCCCACCATGCGTAAAGAAGCACTGCATGTATCTGGTATTTTTGGCGATGAATACCGTGATTGGGCGAAGGTTGTGCCGATGTTTTTACCCAAGTGGACGAATTACCCTTCTCAAGGTGCTTATTCTTGGGGCTTGGTGAAACAACATCGTGAACATAAAAATGCGGCGGCGATGTTTGCGGGCATTCTTTTATTTGTCGGCGTTTATTTTTTACAGCACTAAATTCTAGTTGAGGTTGGTATCCAAAAATGTACGCTCATATAAAACTTTATGAACCATCGTAAATCCTGTCTTGTAATCGGAGGTCAAGGCTTTATAGGATCTCATTTATTACCCGCATTATTAAAATCTGGTAAAAATGTCATATCTCTAAACCGGCATGAGGTTAACGATTCACATCAAGTCGATGGCATCACTCATATTACAGGCGACTATAGCAACAGTGATTTACTTGAATCTCTTTTGCAAAAAAGTGATGAGGTCATTCACTTGGCTTATGCTACTCAGCCCAATACTTCATTTTTGGATCCTTTTTCTGATTTATCACAAAATGTGCCTGCGACCCTTCAACTTTTCAAACTGGCTGCCCAGTACCATGTTCGCATGGTGTTCGTTTCATCTGGAGGAACAGTTTATGGCGAGGCATGTAGCATACCTCAAACAGAGGATCATCCTACACGACCTATCTCACCCTATGGCGTTACAAAACTCACACTCGAAAAGTACGCTTACCTGTACGCGACCATCTACAATCTTAATATTATCATTGCACGTCCAAGTAACCCTTATGGTGAGGGGCAGCGTCCTTTTGCTGGGCAAGGTTTTATTCCCACTGCCATGGCACTTGCCTATCAAGGAAAAAGTTTAACTATTTATGGTCAAACAGGAACAGTTCGCGATTATATCTACATATCAGATGTTGTTTCAGGTCTAATCACTATCTTGAATCATGGAGAAAAAGGTGAGATTTATAATATTGGATCTGGCATAGGATTAAATAATTTACAAGTGACAGAACTCATCCAAGAATCCTTACAAATCGATGATATAATCTTAGATATCAATCATACAGAGAAGCGTCCTTTTGATGTTGAAAACAACATTTTGGATAGCCAAAAGTTAAAAAAAATCGGCTGGCAACCAAGCGTAACCATGAACGAAGGGCTGGAAAAAACAAAAAAATGGTTAAAAAAATATCTTCAAACAATAACATGATCATAAATAGCGTTTATCGCTTGTTCTAAAGGTAAGTCATGAATCACAAACAACCTTCATCTATAGCCATTATTATTTCTACATATAATGCTCATGATTATTTGCGTATGACATTGAATGGATATGCACACCAGTCCGATAAAAATTTTAGCATCTATATTGCAGATGATGGTTCAGATCATCAGGTTGCTGATATTATTACTGCTTTTCGAGAAAAATCAGATATTCCTATTCACCATGCTTGGCATGAAGATAAAGGCTATCGCCGAGCAAAAATCATCAACCAAGCCATCCAACTTGTGCAAGAACCTTATATTGTATTAACCGATGCAGACTGTATTCCTTTCCCAGATATGATTGCTTCACACCGTAAGGTTGCTGAACAAGGGTGTTTCCTCATTGGCAGCCGAATTCTTTTATCAAAAAATATTTCTTCTATGATCTCTCAAGAGAATGATTGGCATCCAGATTTAACTTTATGGCAATGGATTTCTTGGCGTTTTCAAGCTTATATCAATCGTTTATTTCCGCTCTTACTGCCAGTAAGCACATCTCCTGAAAACCAAAAATTAGCAGGTATTCGAGGATGCCATTTTGCTTTTTGGAAGCAAGATGCACTGACCATCAATGGTCTTGATGGTTCTTATGAAGGTTGGGGAAGAGAAGACTCTGATTTTGCAGCCCGTTTATTTCACGCTGGCATCAAACGTAAAAATTTACGCGGTAAGCCTGTTCTCCATTTGTGGCATGCAGAAGCAAGCCGACAAAAGCTTGATAATAATGATCAACTACTAACATCTTGCTTGGATGAAAAACGTCAACGTGCGATCAAAGGTATCCAAGAAAACATACTTGAAAAAGATCAGAATCAATGAAACCCATGCGTATTCTTCAAATATGCCGTCGTTTTGGTCCTGTGGGTGGCATGGAACGTTATGTTTGGGAACTTTGCCGCGAACTTGCTGCGTTAGGGCATCACATCGAAGTTTTGTGCGAAGTAGATTTATCAAGCGAGCCATTGCACGGTGTTGACGTTTATAGTCTTGGTACCGTAAGACCGAGACCACGTTGGCTGGCACATCTTCGTTTTTCACGACATGTTCATGATTGGCTGGATCAACATGCTGATTCTTCACGCATCATTCATAGCCATGAGCGATGCGATATTCATCATGTCACAACCTTTCATGGACCACCGTTTGCCACCGTCAAAGATCGACCTTTTTGGAAGCGTTTATCGGTGCGGATTGAGATGAATTTATGGTTGGAACAACGTGAATTGTGTGGTGAACATGTGCAACAAATCGTTCCCAACTCCGCATACATTCGTCAGCAGCTTGCGCATTATTATCCCGAATCAGAACAACGTCTAAGTTCACCTATTGCCCCCGGTGTTAGCCCTGTTCAGGCAAGAGAAAAAAATAAATTAGTGTTGGAAAACGCGGGTGTGATTGGCTTTATCGGCAAAGAATGGAAGCGAAAAGGTTTGCAAGAAGCCATTGCAATGCTTGCGAAGTTATCTAAAAAACGTCCCAATATTCGTTTTTTAGTGGCGGGTGCTCCTCCCAAAGATATTCAGCATTTATTTCAAGATGTGGATTTTAAGTTTGAACTTTTGGGGCGTGTCGATCCTTATTCTTTTTATGCTCAACTGGATGTTTTGTTGCACCCAGCCCATCAAGAACCGTATGGCATGGTCATCACTGAAGCACTTTCGGCAGGTGTGCCTGTGGTAATTTCTGATCGTTGCGGTGCTGCAACAGAAATACACCCTGATTTAGGGCGAGTCTTATCCCTTAATGACAGCGTGAATGATTGGGCTGATGCAATGGATGAACAACTTAAAGGAAGCTATGAAGCTATTGCTTATCAACGAAATTGGCAGCATGTGGCTTTGGAATATCTCGCCGTCTATCAACGGATTCAGATGACACAGGAACGTTTATGACCATGAAGATATCTGTCTACATCCTCACATTTAATGAAGAAGATAAAATTAAGGATGCCATCCAAAGTGTTCTTTGGGCTGATGAAATTATTGTTGCAGACTCTTTTAGCACCGATAAAACAGCTCAAATTGCTCAAGAACTTGGTGCAAAGGTGGTGAATATCCCTTTCAAAACATTTGGACAAATTCGCAATGATGCCATTGCTGCCTGTTCTTATGAATGGATTTTTAGTTTGGATGCAGATGAGCGATGCACCCAAGAATCCCATCAAGAAATGCTTCAAATATTAGAAAATCCACGTGCTGATGCTTATTTTGTGCCACGTCGCAACTGGTTTTTAGGGCGTTGGATTATGCATTCAGGCTGGTATCCTGATTATCGACAGCCGCAGCTCTTTAGAAAAAACAGCATGCTTTTTAATGCTGAAGATGAAGTCCATGAGTCTTATACCATTGATGGTAAGATTGATTATCTTCAACAGGATATTATTCAAATTCCTTATAAAGATATGTCGCAACTTATACATAAAGTGCAACGTTACTCCTCATTGGGTGCAGAAAAACTCGAGAGAAATGGTAAACAAGGCGGACTTGGCAAAGGTTTAGCTCATGGTTTATGGAGCTTTTTTAAGCATTATGTGTTGAAGCTTGGGTTCTTGGATGGGCGTGCAGGTTTCATCATTGCTTTGGGTAACTTTGAAGGCACATTTTATCGTTACGCCAAAGCCGCCGAAATTTCAAATAAGTGGAATAATCATCCACCAACATCCTTGAAATAATGTTGCTGAATTAATGACTATTAAAATCATTGCCACTTTATTCTGTATTGCTTTAATCGTACTACCTTTCTCCATTGCGGCAGGAAACATCTTGTTTGCTTTATCTCTTTTATGGGGTGTCATTTCTAAACATTGGTGGCATGGCGCAGTCAAACTTTGGCAACAAGCTCGTGGGCTCACTGTTTGCTGGTTGGCATATATCATTTTGATGCTTCTAGGACTTTTATGGAGCCCTGATACTGATCGTGGCTGGGTGGTAATTGGTAAGCAATGGTCTTGGTTGATGATTCCCTTAGTGATAACACTTTGCCAAGATAAACAATGGTTAAACCGTATTTTGTGGAGTCTTTCCATAGGGCTTGGCTTGCACCTTCTTTTGTGTGTGGCGCAATCTCAAGGCATACCTCTCCCCGTCGCAGCACCCGGTGGTTCATCACAAGCTGATCCAGCGGGTTTGATTGGTCATATCAGTTTTGGTTTATTGTATGGCATTTGGGCAGCTTGGTTATTGCATTTGGGTTGGCTTCAAAAGAACAACTGGCGTTATGCTTTGTGGGCAGTGAGCTTATGGGCAGTGGTGATGGTGTTTATCGGACAGGGGCGTAGCGGTTATCTTGTTGTCTTAATATTGACCATGATCATGGCATGGAAACTATGGTTACAGCACCTTAGTTTTCGCATGTTGCTAGGTTCTCTTGTCGTAATAACTGTGGCTTTAATAACCATTATGATGGGACCTGCAAAAGAGCGTATTCAATGGACTGTCGATAGCCTAAAAGCATTTTCTCACGGTGATTTACACGATGCAGAGGCTCGTTTATCTTTATGGTATGTATCTTGGGAAGCATGGAAACAATCACCCATCTTGGGTATTGGGACAGGTGGTTTTCCAAATGTCACCAAGGCAATTATTGCACAACATAAGAATTTAAATATGGGAGGTCATGATTCCTTTTCAGTACCTCACAATATTTACCTTATGGAACTCACACGCTGGGGGCCACTTGGTTTAATCATCCTTTTGTTATGGCTAGGTACATGGATTCGCATGGGTTGGCGAATAGATTGGCAAGAAGCTCATCAACTATTGATTGCGCTATCGGGTATTGGTTTAGCAACCCATGGTTTCACTTCTCAAGCCGTTGAAGAATACCATGCTAGTATGTATGCAGGTATATTTTTAGCTATTGGACTTGCTTCTTTGACTTCCACAAACGTTTCAACGGCGAAAAAAGCGAGCTAATTGAATAATAGTTTCCACGACCAGCTTGATAAAATAGCCATATTGCCAAGGCAAAGAAACCACCTTGTCCTACCCACATCGACCACCAAGGATAACTGCCATTGGAGACTTTTTGATTCAAGGTCACTTGTAGATTATAAATCAATAATACCAAGCAAATACCAAGTAAATATGCACCTGTCTTCCCCGAACGCTTGGGGGTGTAAGATAAAGGCAAGGCAAATAGCATTAAAATAAACACAGTTGTTGGCACGAGCAAACGTCTATTCCATTCGGCTAAAGCATCCGTACGATCTGTTTCTCGTACCAATTTCCATAAACCTTCCGTGGTAAATGCCCAATTTTTCATATTAGGCATCTTTAGCATGCCCAAATCGCCCATATTGATGGAAACTTGATAACGCTTGAATGCCAACGAACGAATATCTTCTCCCTGACCTTCTAAGCGTGTGCCATTAAAAAGCGTGAATTGGAGTTGTTGTGTGGACTTTTCAAGTTTTGCTTTTTCTGCCATATAAATAACGGGGGTACTTGTCCGCCTATCCTCAAGTAAAAAATTTTGAAACAAACCATCCTTATCTTTTCCCTTCACATAAATATTAAAATCATCCATGCCTTGGGTAAATCGGGAAGGCTCAAAATCTGGAGCAGGTTTCATAGTTTGAATGGCTGCAAGTAAACCTTGAAATGTTTTTTGACCTTTGGGCAATAAAACCATGCTTACAAAAGTCAAACACAACCATGTGATAATGGATAAAACCAAAAGCGAACGAAAAATACGTAAATATGAAAGACCCGATGCTCGAAAAGCATCCATTTCACTACTTTCATACAGCTTGAGAATCATGGATTGCATGGCAAAAAAGAATGCCATCGGCACAGTCACCATCAGAAACTCTGGCAAGACTGCTTCCAATAAAGTCAGCATAAAACCCCATTGCACATCTTTATCGGCAAATAATTCCAATAATTTTAGTGCGCGAGCCAATAACTCGACACCCATCACAATACTTAACATGCCTAAAAAAGGTGTCAGCCAAAGTTTTATAATATAACGATCTAGAACCATCTCCGAAGCCTAACGCATCAAGCCTGTTTGAACATAAGCCGCCAACCCAAATGATAGCCTTCAAACAATAGGACAAGTCCTCCCACAGCCATACTGTAAAGACTGATTTGCCATGCCAGCGGTGGACGAATCGCCGATGATAACCACGCCTGATATAATTCAATACCATGCCATAGAATAGCCGAAGACATAGCTATCAAAAGGGTATGTTGAATGACTTGGATAAGTGTCATACGCTGACATCGCCAGTATTTTTCGAGTAATATAAAAACAAAAAAATAAATCCATAAAGATAATAATTGAGGAATGGAAATCGTTTTTGCATACTGATATAAAGCAATCAATGGTGCGAATATCATTTCTTGAATCGTCATATTGTGAATAGGATAAGCAGTCAATGGAATCACCTTCTGACCATGATGCTTGAGTGCATCCATGACTTGAACCTCCAAAGATTCATCCTTCAATAAAGGATCAGCTTGAATCAATGTCCAAGTGTTAAGAACGCCTGTCCAACCATGCCAATCATTGGACGCAATCAAGGCAATGCCACGTTCTTTTTGTGCTTGAAGCATGGCTTGGCGTACATCTTGATGCAAAGAATGATGTCCAAAATTCACAATCTCAAAAGCATCAACACCTGCATCAGCCAGCCCCTTCACCTCCTTAGAATCCAGATGAAAAGCCACAACAGCCACCACACCACCATGCTTATGAATCACACCAATCAGTTTTTTGACCGACCATAAATGATCGGGTAAAGAAGCTGGAGGAAACGGTGTTTTATTGCCTTCATACCAAGCCAATCCATTAGGCAAAGGCGTGCCTTTCTCCATACCCAAAACACTTAAATAGAAATGTCCGCCATAATAAACAGGAATTTCCATACCTGGCACAGCCTCAGGTGAATTTGCGTAAGCTGGTTGATAATCAATAACTGCTTTTTCAAGGTTAGCGTGATTCGTTAAAGCCACAAGATTATAGCCGCGTTGTTGATGAATGGATAAATTATCTTTTAAGGTGACAACACCATCATGAGATAAAAGATTATGACTATGTAAGTCCGCAATAATCAGACTTTTTTTCTCTTTGTTTAAGCTCGGGTTCGGTAATGGAATAAGCAGGTAAAAAATAAGCAAATAAATAAACCACGCCAATATTTTACTAGATGTAATCACTGTTTTTTTTATGCCATATTGTTTTTTAATATTGTAAAAAGCATGGATAAAAATACCTAAAAAGAACCAAAGAAGTATGGCAACCATACCCTCTCGAATATCTGGCAAAGTACTGATGATATGGAGAGGGGCGGTTAACGGCTCAAGCCATGATAGCCACCACGATAATGATAGGTGAACACCTTCATATGCGGAACCCGTTCGTGCATCCAAGGGCTGGAAAAATGCCTTCCCCCAAAAAATATCAATAAACGTAAGAGAAAACAGAAAAAGAGCGAACAATTTTAGCCAATTTGGAATCTCTTGCAGTTGTTTTTTTAATTTCACTCTCGCTCCTTTATCGACGATGCTAGTGCCTCTTTTTAGCCATGAAATTTTCATGTGTTAGCATTGCTGCATGCCTCATTTATCTGTGATCATTCCCGTTTATAAAGCAGAAGACTGTCTGCATGAACTCCACCATCGCCTGATTCAATCACTCGAGTCTATTACCCAAGACTTTGAATGTCTTCTTATTGAAGACTGCGGTGGTGATCAGTCATGGTCAATCATTCAGGATATTGCGAACACTGACCCCCGTTTTAAAGGGATTCAATTTAGTCGTAATTTTGGTCAGCATTATGGTATTACCGCAGGTCTCGATCATTGTTCGGGGGATTGGGTTGTGGTCATGGATTGTGATTTACAAGATGCACCTGAAGAGATACCAAAACTTTATGAAAAGGCTCAAAAAGGTTTTGAGGTAGTGTTAGCAAAACGCATGAATCGCAAAGACAAAATGGAAAAGAAACTTTCATCGATAATATTTTACCGTTTATTCAACTATCTAACCAATATGGATTATGATCCATCGGTCGGAAATTTTCGTATTATGTCAGCTAAAGTTGTGAAAAATTGTCAACATATGAGGGAAGGGCTACGTTTTTTACCGGGTATGATACACTGGTTAGGCTTTCCTTATACACATATTGAAGTCGAACATGGTGCTCGTTTTGCAGGTACATCAACGTACACCTTTAGCAAACTCTTAAAGCTAGGTGGCGATACCATTATTGCTTATTCAGACAAACCACTTCGTATGTCCATTAAGCTCGGTTTTTCTATTGCTGCTTTATCTTTTCTGTTTGGTTTATACCTGTTTATTCACGCACTTCTTTATGATGTACCAGTATTGGGCTGGAGCAGCCTGATTGTATCACTTTATTTTTTAGGCGGAATTATTATCGCCAACTTGGGGATTATCGGTATTTACCTCGGTAAAACGTTTGAAGAAACAAAAGGAAGACCTTTGTATATCGTTAACCATACCACTTTCGATGAAAAATAACCCTTATTTTTCTCCCACACCTTGGGATAGTCATGTTTTTCATATGCCATGTTTTGAAATTACCAAGCTTAATGAAGAAGCTCTTCAGATAGCCTGCAAAAATAGCGCACATTACACCATTAAAGTTGATCCTTTAGCGGATAAAAGGCTGCTGCATAAATATGGTTTTTATTATACTGATACATTGATTGAGCCACATTGTGCAAAAAAAGATTTCATAACACATGAGCATGCTGCTATCGGTATCATTGAACAACCTGAACTTGATCAACTATTACCGATGTGTGATCATAGTTTTTTACATGGTCGCTTTCACCGAGATTTTTTATTATCCCAAAAAGATGCTGATCAACGTTATAAACAATGGTTAAGCCAACTACATGCTGAAAATCATGTTCTTGGTTTAACGTATGATCATACCTTGGCCGGTTTTATTGCTTATAAAGGCGGCAACCTTTTACTCCATACCATTGCATCCGATTTTCGTGGTCAAGGTCTCGGTAAATTTTTTTGGAGCTTGGCTATTGAGCATCTTTTGAATAAAGGTGAAACAAATATCCAAAGCTCTGTTTCTGGAGCTAACCTAGCAATTTTAAATCTCTATATATCGCTTGGTTTTCGTTTTCATCACCCCATTGATATTTATCATAAATTAACAAGGTAACCCTTCATGTTTTTATCGCCCAACCCTTCTATTCAAGTCTATAAAATAATGGTTCTGATTGCAGCTTTCTTTATGTTATTACCACTTCCCATCATGCAATATGTTGGTGAAGAAGGTCTTATGGCCATCAAATCCTATGAGATGTTTTTAAGTGGGGATTGGTTTCATACAGTGGCTTTGGGTATGTCTTTTCCACACCCCCCCTTATGGCACTGGCCGGTGATTCTTATCAGCCAAGTTATCGGCTGGGAACATGTCGATATAGCGATTCGATTGGTTTCGGTAATCTCCACATGGTTAACGGCAGGGGCTGTTGCATATATGGCGATTTGGCTCTTTCCTAAAGAGGATTCATCAATAGGCTGGTTGGCAGCGCTTATTTATTTAAGTCTAGGAGAAGTTTGTTTTTGGTATGGTTGGCTTGGTTATATTGATGCTTGTTTTGCTTTATTTATTTTTTCTTCAATAGCCACTTTATGGCGAGCATTCGAAGATAAATCCGCACGTTGGCTTTGCCTAGCCTTAATTTTAATATCCATCGCCTTTTTGATTAAAAATATTACCGCTTATGCCCTGTTCTTTGCTGCTGGCTTAGTTTTAATCACACGCCTTAAACGTTGGTCACTGCTAAAAAACCCTTTTTTTATTATCCTGACTTGCTTAGCGATGAGTGTACCAAGCCTTTGGCAATCTTTTATTTCATCTGGCGCTGACATAAATACCGCGGGCTCAAGTGTGGATGATATTATACGGAAATTTATAGGCTTTGATCTTTTCAGAGTCCTGAACCACTGGCTCACTTACCCTTTTATTTTTATTTTTCGATCTTTACCGCTTGCTCTATTTTTCATTTGGTTGTGGCTGAGGCATAAACAACGTTTTCAATGGGATGAACCATTAACCACGCTTGCATTGATATTACTGGTCTGCTTCCTACCTTTCTGGATTTCACCGGGTGGAGGTGCACGCTACCTTATTCCACTTTATGGTTTTGTAGCACTGTTACTGACAGGTTTGCTATTACAGCTAAATCAACTTCAGCTTAAACAAAGTATTCGGCTCATTGCATTGCTGCTAATGCTTAAACTACCCTATAGCTTATTGATTTTGCCTTATGTCAAAGATCACATGCCAGAACGTGATATTAAAGCGGTTGCTCGAGAGCTCATCGCGATAAGTCATGACGCTCCTCTGCGCACACAAAGCGATGTGGCTAATGGTTTATCCATTGCTGCTTATATTGATGTTTGGCAACAGGACAACGCCCCAATTCACTGGTATAACGGTAAAGAAAAAGGCGTTTATATTTTAGCAGAAGAAGAAACAGATGACTTTGGCGAACTGGTTAAAACATGGCGTTTACGAGGCAGTTTAGTCTATTTGTATAAACAGGATTAAAAACATGAGTGATACAATGATTCCATTTAATAAACCTTATATGACGGGTGAAGAAACAAAGTACATTCTTGAGGCTCATCAGCATGGTCAACTAGCGGGAAATGGTCCCTTTACTCAACGTTGTCAAAATTATTTGGAAGAAACAACTGGTGCGGCAAGGGTCTTATTAACCCACTCCTGTACAGCTGCTTTGGAAATGTCAGCCATTCTACTAAATCTTGAGCCTGGTGATGAAGTCATCATGCCCTCTTACACCTTTGTATCGACAGCCAATGCTTTTGTATTACGCGGAGCTGTGCCTGTGTTTGTAGATATTCGTGAGGACACACTCAATATTGATGAGACACTCATCGAAGCAGCCATTACGAAAAAAAGCAAAGCCATTGTTGTGGTCCATTATGCTGGTGTTGCCTGTGAAATGGATAGCATTATGAACATGGCTGAAAAACATCAGTTATATGTCATTGAAGATGCGGCACAGGGCGTGATGTCCTCTTACAAAGGTCGCCCTTTAGGTAGCATCGGACATATGGCTGCCTTTAGCTTCCATGAAACAAAAAACATTATTTCAGGTGAAGGCGGCGCACTTTTAATCAATGATGTAAGTTTCTCCGAACGTGCTGAAATTCTGTGGGAAAAGGGTACCAACCGTAGCAGCTTTTTCCGAGGAGAAGTCGATAAATATACTTGGGTTGATATCGGCTCATCCTTTTTACCGGGGGAACTGATTGCTGCATTTTTATGGGCGCAGTTAAATCATGCGAATGACATTACCAACAGACGTCTTCAAGTATGGGAAGAATATTATCAAGGTTTTTCGGAGTTTGAAAAGCTTGGTATTATTCGACGTCCCCAGATTCCTCAGTGCTGTCAGCATAATGCGCATATGTTTTATTTTTTATTAAACAGCTTAGAAGAACGCAGTGCTTTGATAAGCAGTATGAAACAACAAAAAATTATGCTTGTTTTTCATTATGTACCCTTGCATTTATCTCCAGCAGGTCATAAATACTGTCGAACTTCTGGAGTTTTACCTGTGACTGAAAAAATATCAGAACACTTGGTTCGCCTACCGCTATGGCCCAATCTTGGAAAAAATCAGAAAAAAGTAATGGATTGTATTCAAGGTTATTTGAAATAAGGGATTTGGAAAATAATTATCTCAATGATTATGTAATACATGGTTGTTGCGCAAAAGATTTGACTTATAAATATGAGAGCTGATCGAGCCAGACGAAACCGCAACGCGCGTATAACTCGCTGCCGCTGCTTCCTTCCGGACCTGACGGGGTTCACAAGCATCCACCGTGCGGAGCCCAACCCGATCAGCAACTGTAAAAAATCAAAGGTATACTCCCTCTAATTTTTCGAAAATTCATGCACTGCACAAATCCATCAAACTATGGCGGAGAGAGAGGGATTCGAACCCTCGGTACATTGCTGTACACACGCTTTCCAAGCGTGCTCGTTCGGCCACTCTGACATCTCTCCAGTACATCAACTACAAAAGCATCACATGAAAGATTTATTGTCATTGAAGTATCGAATTATTTTTTTTCAAACAACAAACACATCACTTATATAAAAATGGTGCGCCTGACTGGATTCGAACCAGTGGCCTACGGATTAGAAATCCGTTGCTCTATCCTACTGAGCTACAGGCGCTGATGCGACTATATGTTAAAAAAGGAAAACTGAATGGTCGGGGCGAGGTGATTCGAACACCTGACCCTCTGGTCCCAAACCAGATGCGCTACCAGGCTGCGCTACGCCCCGACTTGTTTCAAACTGCTCTCGGTTGAGAGCGCGGCGAAACTTAGTGTTTTGTCATACACTCGTCAAATATATTTTTACACACGAAATATATAAGGTCGTTATTTATTGAATAGTACTTATGATTTAGCTATCAAAACAGGTGATAAACATGAAAATAATGGTATTGATATGGATGGTGGGGATCATGACAGTAACTCAAGCACAAGCGAAGACATTGGAAAAAGCAACGTTTGCAGCAGGATGTTTTTGGTGCATGGAACATCCTTTTGATATTTCAAACGGTGTCATTTCAACCACATCGGGCTATACAGGTGGTCATCAAGATAACCCGACGTACGCACAAGTATCCTCAGGTCAAACGGGGCATGCTGAGGCTATCGAAGTACTTTTTGATGCCGATATTGTGTCTTATCGTGATTTACTGGCTGTATATTGGCAAAACAGCGATCCAACCACACCTAATCGCCAGTTTTGTGATGTCGGTTCACAATATCGCCCTGCAATTTTTTATCATTCCAAAGCGCAACATCAAGCGGCACAAGCTTCCAAAGATTTACTCATAAAAGAAAAAAGCTTTCCTCAAGCGATTATAACAGAAATCATCCCTGCCACTACTTTTTGGATGGCGGAAGATTATCATCAAGATTATTACCATAAAAATCCCATTCGTTATAAATTTTACCGTTACAACTGTGGTCGAGATCAACGTTTAAAAGAACTTTGGGGGCAGCCATGAAACGACGTTTGTGTTTAAAATATTTATGCGGAGTCGCGGTGAGTACAGCCGTGTTGCCACGTTTATCATGGGCTGAACATTCAGGAAAAGGAGTAAGTATGGAAAAAACAACCCATTTAGATGAGCAATGGCAATCATTATTGAGTCCAAAAGCTTATGATGTATTGCGACATGAAGGTACAGAACCTGCCTTCAGCAGCCCATTGAATAAAGAATATGGCGAAGGTGTGTATGTTTGTGCGGGTTGTGCTTTGCCTTTGTTTAAATCTTCATCCAAATTTGACAGCGGAACAGGTTGGCCCAGTTTTTTTCAGCCGATTGAAGGGCATGTAGATACAAAATTGGATTTTAAAATAATTCTTCCTCGGCATGAATATCATTGCGTGCGTTGTGGTGGGCATCAAGGGCATGTTTTTAAAGATGGTCCTGAACCTACAGGGCAACGCTGGTGCAATAACGGTGTAGCTTTGAATTTTAAGCCAAGACTTGAAATCGACGCAACAACCAAGCCCTAATATCAGCAATTTCTTCAGGGCACACGCTATGTTCCATTGAATAATCATGCCAAACAACATCCATGCTCTGAGATGTTAAATAGTGATACACATGCTTACCAAGACTTACATCAACAACAGAATCGCCCGTCCCATGAGCGATAAAAATGGGCGTATCTTGAGCGCAAGCTTCTATGGCATCTTCTTCGGGTAAAAGCTGATAACCCGATAACACCATGATACCACCCAAAGGTTTTGACTGACGCAAGCCTACATAAAGTGACATCGCTGCACCTTGAGAAAAGCCAGCCAGAATAATGTGGTCAGCTTGGATACCACGCATGATTTCTTGATCAATCAGCATTTGAATTTGAGAAGCAGAATGATGAATACCATCACGATCATGTTCGATGCCCAGATCATGTTGTTTGATGTCATACCAAGCAGGCATGATATAACCTTCATTGAGGCTAACAGGCATAGCGGGGGCATGTGGGAAAACAAATCGAATCGCCATATGGTCGGGTAAGTTCAATTCATCGACAATCGGTTCAAAATCATGACCATCAGCACCTAAACCATGCAACCAAATGATGCTATGTGTGGGATTGGGCGATGTTTCTTTGCTGATATAAGGAAGTGTATGTAAAGTCATGGGCGTATCATGCGAATATTTCATGATGTTGACCACTTTTTGAGGATATTTTTTTGTCTCAACAGCAGTTACCTTTTATTATTCACGATTTACAAGATTCTCAATTTGGTACAAGCAGCAGATGAAAGAGCTAATTGAACGGCTGTCGTTAACAATCGACGCCGAATAGTTTATTGTATATTTAACATGAC
The DNA here is from genome assembly GCA_030950985.1 of Mariprofundaceae bacterium. Lineage (GTDB taxonomy): Bacteria > Pseudomonadota > Zetaproteobacteria > Mariprofundales > Mariprofundaceae. Next base: position 21,738 of record JAUZQM010000041.1, read on the forward strand.
ATTAGATTTTCCTTCATTCATAAGCAACTATCTGCCATATGGATTACTTCTAACTTTAGTTTCATTTTCCAAATACCGAAAATCATAGTTGAGTTTTTGACATGCAGAAAACATCTCAGCAAAAACAGTTTCGTCAATTTTATTGTCAAATGTTACGAGGTAAATGTTAATTTTCCTTATTTGTGTTTCCATGACATGAAACATTCTTTTGACCATTTGATTTGGCTTTATGATATTGCGCTGCTTACTGAAACCATTCAAGACCATAAATGGCATAATATTTTAGAAGCCATTCACGAATATCGCTTGGAACGCCTCTGTTCTCGATGATATATGAACGATATTTGCCCTGATATGGGGTGGATTGAGCGCCGCTTGTTTGCCCGACACATGAAGTTTGAAGTCATCCTCTATTTAGCCGAACGTTTATTTGCAAAAATACAACCCTATTGGCAACATCGCTTTCTTTTTTGAAAAGAAACCATTTACCCAAAATACAAGATGCGCGCTCAAATTTCGGCTGGTAGCTATGTGAAATGCAGTTTTATTCACACACGAATCAAACAACTATCTAAAGCTACGATGTTGTTTTTACAAGAAATATTTTTGTTGGTATGGAGTGCATAGTATGTTGAAATATATAGGAATGATACTGATATGTTGTTTGACGGCTTGTCAGGGAGAAGAAAGCCCGACTACGATTGCGCCATCACAGATTAAAAGCAATCCAGTTGAGAATGTAAGCACGCAAGATGTACGCAAAAAAGATGAAAAAGCCTTTATCGCCAGTGACATCACAGCGGAAAAATCAGTCTCCCTCATGAATGATTTATCTGCACCCTTGGCTGCCAATGTTGAACATGGCAAAAACTTGATGAAAAAACGTTGTTTGATGTGTCACTTTATGGATAAAAAGAAACGTAAAGTGGGTCCAAGTTTGCAAGGTATTTATGGGCGCGCGCCGAGTATTGATGGCATTCCTTTTAGCATTTGGGATGATAACGCTTTAAATCAATGGCTTGCCAACCCTAAAGCTATCAAGCCTAACACACGCATGAGCTTTCCTGGCTTTAAAAAAGAACAAGATCGCTTAGATGTCATTGCTTATTTACAAACATTGTCATGAGATTCTGTTAAAAGGAGCGTAACTATTCAACACCTTAGTAAGACCGTGTTAATCTGTATAAACAACTGTTGTTACATATTTCGATAAAAAAAGAGACTATTTTAAAAGCCAAAATTCATAACATTAGTCATTTATTTTAATTTTAAAATCTCGATTAAAAGATGTTATTATGTGCAACATTAATAAAAAAAAACTTGGAAATACGACGTCAACCATGCCATCATGCCAACTTTGGTACGCTCAAAACTACACTTTCAAATGATGCCCAATAGTTATAAAAGAAAAATAAGAGGAGGAGAACAATGCAACATAACCAAGGTTTCACATTGATAGAACTCATTATTGTGATTGCCATTATTGGCATTCTTGCAGCGATTGCGCTTCCACAATTTACAAGCTATCGTACAAGAGCATTCAATAGTTCTGCCATGTCAGACTTAAGAAATATTGCCACTGGCGAAGAAGCATATTATATAGATCAGCAAACTTATATAAACCTTCCTTCTATTGTCGGATTTAGTGCATCACTGGCGAATTTACCAGGGATACGTTTATCAAAAAATATTTGTGCCAACGTGAGTAATGCGACATCCATGGATTTCACAGTGCAGACTGAAAATTTATATGGGGATATGCATTACCAAAGTTCACAGACTGGCAGCCTAATTAAAAAGAGTAAGTTATTACGTGTATATACTATTGCTGGATGTTGAGTGTCTTCTCAAGACTCTATAAACACACCAATATTGCGTATTTTTTCTTCACGTTGCTTGAGTAATACATGAACAGGTATAGTTAATAGTTCACGCAACCCTTTTTCCAACACTTTTTTCATCATTTGCGCAGCATCTTCAATATTTCGATGCGCACCCTCTTTGGGTTCAGGAATAACTTCATCCACCAAGCCCAATTCTTGTAAATCAGCAACCGTTGGCTTTAACGATTCCGCAGCTTTATCAGCAAACGCACGATCACGCCATAAAATAGCCGCACAACCTTCAGGAGAAATGACAGAATAAGTCGAGAACTGTTGCATATAAAGGCGATCACCCACACCAATTGCCAACGCACCACCCGATCCACCTTCGCCAATCACCGTACATAATACTGGCACTTTTAAAACAGCAAGTTCCATGAGGTTGCGGGCAATGGCTTCACTTTGCCCACGTTCTTCAGCATCAATACCTGGCCAAGCCCCTGCCGTATCAATAAAGGTCATCACGGGAATCTGAAAACGCTCTGCCAGATGAAACAATCGCAATGCTTTTCGATAACCTTCGGGTCTTGCCATACCAAAATTTCGTTTAATCTTTTCTTTGGTATCGCGACCTTTTTGATGTCCGACCAACATCACCGTTTGTGAACCTAAATGGGCTAAACCACCCACAATGGCGGCATCATCAGAGAAAGCACGATCACCATGTAACTCTTGAAAACCATCAAATATTAAATCAACATAATCCAAAAAATTTGGGCGATCTGGATGGCGAGAAAGTTTCGCCATTTGACCGCGTGTCGCTTGACCATAGGTTTTTTCAATCAATGCATCCCGTTTGATATTCAAACGTTCCACTTCTTCTGAAATATCCACATTCGCGTCACTGCTCATTTGTGAAAGCTCTTTGATTTTATCTGTTAATTCAGCAATAGGGCGTTCAAATTCAAGATAACTGTAAGCCATGTTTTCCTCACTTAATCCGATTTCTTTCGAAAGCTTCGTGTTTCTTCAATCACAGGTTTCCATGTCGCACATTGAACATGAATAGCCTGTTTATCCCAATATGTTTGCAAGACTCGTCGCGTCTTGGATGTCCATGCTGGGGCAGGTTGATTGGATTCAAGCGTCGCAATACTGCCATTGCCTAAGCCGAGTTGGAACCGCCATTGTGCCTTAGCCTCTTCGTCAGAGGATAGTTTCTGCAATAGTTGACATTGTTCCGCAGTAAATCCGATCGCATCGAATGAGACTGTGATACGACGTACCAACTGAGGTAAGACATCATCCAATAAGCTAATCGCTTCAGCAATCAGCGTTGGTTCATCTTTGGAGGCATCGACTTTCGCCGCCAATAATAAGGGTTCGCCAGCTTGAATCATCTCTCGACATGCTTCATATAACTTGGAAAAAACAACCATTTCAGCCCGACCATGCAAGTCTTCCACTTGTATAAACGCCATCATACCTCGTGCCGTACGATATTCTTTGATGTTGGAAATAAAAATCGGCAAGACCACTTTGGCATCATCCAAACAATCATCTAAATCACCCAAATGAATGTCTGCCAACCCTGATACATGATATAAATAACCATGCAAAGGATGACCTGTTAAGTAAAAACCAAGTACCTCACGTTCCAATTCAAGGCATTCTCGTTCATCCCAAGGTTCTACATCCGCAAATAATTCATGACCATCAACGCTGGATTTCTTCACGGCAAACAAGCCTGTTTGACGTGCCAAATAATCATGGCGACGACGCGAGGCTTCTTGAATCGCCTTACTCATGCTTTCTAAAGCTGCACGAGGGTGGGGAATCATGCTATTGAACGCCCCCGCTTTGACCAAGCTTTCACAGACACGTTTGTTCAATGTTTTTTCAGGCAGTTCAAAGACCATGTTTTCAAAGGATGTAAAAGGCTGCTTGGATTTCCGTGTTTTAACCAGCGTACGAATCACCGCTTCGCCCACACCTTTAATCGCCCCCAAACCAAAACGAATAGCATCACCTTCAGGCACAAATTCCCAATCGGATGCATTCACATCAGGAGGTAACATTGTCAGTTTCATTTCAGCACAATCCGCCACCAAAGCTGCTATTTTGTCAGTATTACCCATATCACACGACAGTGTCGCTGCCATAAATGCTTGCGGATAATGGGCTTTTAAATAGGCAGTCTGATAACAAATCAACGCATACGCCGCCGAATGTGATTTGTTAAAGCCATAACCTGCAAATTTTTCCATCAAATCAAAAACATGCTCGGCTTTATCCGCAGGAACATTCAATGTTGCTGAACCTTCCATGAATATTTTACGCTGTTCTTCCATTTCTTCCGCTTTTTTCTTACCCATCGCACGGCGCAACATATCCGCTTGTCCTAAACTATAACCTGCCAAAACTTGAGCAATTTGCATCACTTGTTCTTGGTATAAAATCACCCCATTGGTTTCTTTAAGGATAGGTTCAAGCTGGGGCAATGGATACTCAATGGCTTGCCGACCATGTTTACACTCGACATACGTTCCCACCATGCCTGATTCCATCGGACCAGGACGATATAACGCCACCAACGCAATAATATCTTCAAAACAATCAGGTTTTAGTTCACCTAAAAGCTCACGCATACCTTGTGATTCGACCTGAAACACGGCTTTGGTTTGCCCACGTTGCATCAACTCAAAACTTGCCAAATCATCCATAGGAATCTTTGTAATATCAAAACCTTGACCACTCTCTTTTTGCTGCACCAAACGACATGCCAAATCAATGACTGTCAGGGTTTTAAGCCCTAAAAAGTCAAATTTAATCAAGCCCATTTTTTCCGAACTACCCATGTCCCATTGAACCACTTTGGATTCGGCACCTGTGATTCTGAATAACGGCGCATTTTCAACCAAAGCATCTTTACCAATGACCACGCCCGCAGCATGTGTACCTGCATTACGATGTTTACCTTCCAACTTTCGCGCCAAATCAAATAAACGTGCCACTTCATCATCATCTTGAATCAACTTGGCAAGGCGTTCTTCTTGTGCTTCAGCCTTGGCAAGCGTCATTTTAAGTTCATCAGGAATGAGTTTTGCCACCATGTTGACCTTGCTCAATTCAAGTCCGAGCGCTCGCCCAACATCACGAATCACCGCTTTGGCTTTCATCGCACCAAAAGTGATAATTTGAGATACTTTTTCTTCACCATATTTGGCGGTGACATAACGAATGGCTTCTTCACGGCGAGACATGCAAAAATCAATATCAAAATCAGGCATGGAAATACGTTCTGGATTTAAGAAACGTTCAAACAACAAGCCATATTTGATGGGATCGAGATCGGTAATCAACATCGAATAAGCCACCAAAGAGCCTGCACCCGATCCACGCCCCGGTCCTACGGGAATCTCCTGTTCTTTGGACCACTTGATAAAATCAGCAACAATTAAAAAGTATCCGGGGAAACCCATTTGATTGATAATACCCAATTCAAAATCAAGTCTTGCATCATAAACACGACGTTCGGCATCAGGTTTACCTGCAAGAATCGCGGGCCAACGACCATCCAAACCATCTTTCGCCACTTGGCACATATAGTCTGATAAATCCATACCATCAGGCGCTTGGAAATCAGGTAATTTATATTCTCCAAACTTTAAATCGATATTGCAGCGACGTGCAATATTCAAACTATTTTCCAACGCTTCAGGTACATCATGAAACAGGTCTTGCATTTGTTCACTGGATTTAAGGTAAAATTCAGGGTTAAAGCCCTCGGCAACATTGTCATCCAAGGTTCGATTATCTCGAATAGCAAGTAAGGCTTCAAAGGCATTGAAATCATCTTCTTCTTCAAAATGCGTGTTATTGCTGGCAAGCAGAGGAATATCTAAGCTATAAGCCAACTGAATCATCTTATCATTCACGATTGTTTGTGCGGGTATGCCATGACGTTGTAACTCAATAAAAAAACATGGTGGTTCATCAGCTTCTTGCTTAAAAATGGATTGATATTCCAACGCCAGTTCACGTGCCAAATCATCATTACCTTGTTGCAAGGCTTGTTCAATTTCACCATTCACACCACTGGATAAGGCAATCAAACCTTCTCCATATTGGCGTAACAAAGCCTTATCAACGCGTGGTTTATAATAAAAACCTTCCAAATAACCAATGGAAGTGAGTTTTAATAAATTTTTCCAACCTTGTTCATTGCGTGCCAACAACACAATTTGCCCGTAACGGGGCGATCGAGGACCTGTCGACACCCGCTGTTTGTAATCATCACAGACAAACAACTCACAACCCATAATCGGTTTAATACCTGCTTTGAGTGCTTGAGAATAAAAAGCAATCGCGCCAAAAAGATTACCATAATCCGTAAGGGCAATGGCTGGCTGCTGCATGGCGACAGCTTTGTTCAATAAACCTTTGATGCTGCTCATCGCAGATAATAAAGAATAGTCAGAATGATTGTGTAGGTGAACAAAAGGGAAGGATGACATCGGCACAGTTTAACCAAGCGATGGTAATACTCCATCACGGCTGTCCAAAAAAAAGACCTGCAAACACAAGGCTTACAGGTCTTCTTCATACTACTATTTGGTGGAGGCGGAGGGAGTCGAACCCTCGTCCGAAAACCATCAGCCAATGGCACTACATGTTTAGTCTATTCAGATAGCACCTGAAGAACATTGAATAGACAAGACATTCAACAGGTCGATCCGTAACTTTTTAACCGACAGAACCACGAGTCAACAGTTCTGAATGGCGATTCCATCTAAATTGCCCCGGCTTCTCAATGGATGGACACCTCAAGATCGGGGTAACTTACGCAGCGTAAGCTAGTTCTACTTCGTCGTTTGCAATTATTGCAAGTGGCCTGGATAACGGGCGTACCTACCCGACATGCACCACAGGGTTCAGCATCCTCGTCGAAACCAGTCGCCCCCATTGGAGCCAGCAAACATAACTATTTAAACTGAAAGTGCAATAAATCCCAAACAATAGAGCAAACCCACACGGTGAGATTTCAAGAAAAAATCAAAGCCCCAAGATTCGCCACGCTTCCATAAGACAAGGCAAAGGTAGCTTTGATAACAAGCCGCCAATAACCATCCAAGTTGCACAGCTGTTGTGAAAAACAAGGCAACCCCACCCAATAAACCAATCACACATAACGCCAAACCAATAATCGCCAACACTGCTTTGTCTCCAAACCAAATAGCGGTTGATTTCACACCAATACTTACATCATCGGCTCGATCCCCTAAAGCATAGGCAGTATCATACGATAACGACCAACAAATATTGGCGACAAATAACAACCACGGTACGGGAGAATCCATCAAACTTCCCATTTCGGCTGCCCAAGCCATCACCGCACCCCAGCCAAATGCCATACCTAACCACGCTTGTGGAAAATATGTATAACGTTTCATAAAGGGATAAAATGCCGCCAAAATGACCGCCACCACAGACAATTCAATCACCAACCATGAACATTGAAACACCAAAGCCAATGCCAATAAAAGCATGCTAAAAAATCCGATTAATGCGGCTCTGGGCGAGATTCTCCCTGCTGCAATGGGGCGTTGTTGGGTGCGTTCCACATGTGGGTCAAAATCACGATCCGCATAATCATTGATGATGCAACCTGCTGAACGCATCAGTACAACACCACCCACAAACACAAGTATATTCAAGCCAGAAGGTTGCCCCGATGATGCCGCCAAAAGTCCCCATAAAGTTGGCCATAACAACAGCCAATAACCCACGGGCTTATCCACACGCATCAATTGCAACCAGTCTTTCACTGTTCCAACAGAGAATAAACTCATCGAGTGCTACTCAAACGTTGAATTTCTTGCCAAAATTCAGGTCTAAAAATTTCCACCACCAACGCTTGTGTCCCGACAGACGAACGCAACACAGAGCGTCTGCCCCATCGTCCGTCAGCCAATTGAGTAATGCTTAAATCAGAACGTGCTAAAGATAAACCACGTTCCGCCAGAAGGTTTGCCAAAGGTTTGATACCGGCTTCCAGTTCTGTAATCAGGACTGCTGGCAAATCATGCAAAGGCAACACTGATTCCGCATCAAACATCACAGCACCTTGATAACACAAGGATACTTGCCGACGCAACGCATAATCACCCTGCTGACAATGCAGAAGTTCAGCTTCATCTTGTGAAACTTTATCCATAAATTGTTCATGCAACTGAACCTTTAACGGCATCGAACATTGTTTTTCTAAGAAATTGGTCAGTGTTGTGGTCACGGTCAATACGACTTTGAGTGATTGTTGATGTCTACCTTCTGCCAACCAATCTCGAACCAAACGCCAATCTTCATTTTTCCATTGATTTACAAACATGATCGCATCATGTGTGCAGACTAGCTACGGTCAAGCTTGCGGTTTGCCAAGATTTTCGCTGCAATGGGCAATATGCCACATTGCCGAATTTTTTTCCCACAACCATTAGCACTTCATACCAGCCTTCCTATTGCTGAAAATATCACCCATTACCTCCGTCACGTCATGCGTTTACATGAAGGTGATTTCATGACTGTTTTTGATGGGCAAGGAGGAGAGTATCAAGCCCGCATTGAACATCTTTCGAAACAACATGCGAGCTGCTACCTCACCTCTTTTGAGGATGTTTGCCGTGAACTTCCAATCCCCATCCATATTATTCAATGTGCCAATAAAAGTGAAAAAATTGAAATAGTGTTGCAAAAAGGTACGGAATTGGGAGCCGCCAGCTTCCATATTGCCACTAGTCAACGCTCTGTTCTTAAACTATCAGGTATCAAACTCAACAAAAGATTAGAGCGATGGCAACGTATAATCATTGAAGCTGCCGAACAAAGTGAGCGCACCTGTATCCCTGAACTTCATTGGCATCCACATTTATCAGACATCCCTTCTTTTGAGCATGGCTATGCTTTGCACCCTCATCAATCGACACCTTGGCAGAAACTAAGAGAACATCTTTGCCAAGCTCACTCCCTTGCGTATGCCATTGGTCCTGAAGGTGGTTGGAGCAACGATGATTTAAACGTATTTGCGGGTAAGGGTTTTCAAAATATGTCGTTCGGATCACGAATCATGCGCACGGAAACAGCCGCACCTGCACTTTTGGCAGCAACACAAGCGTTACTTTAAGGATGTTATGAGCTTTGATGAAAAAAAAACGTCATCAGCGATGCAGCTTTTCAGGCTTCTCCACCGACTTTGATGTCGCCATTAAATCCGCATGAATACGGTCAAAAGCAAGGTAAGCTTTGCGGGTTTCGTCTTTGGGTATATTTTTACGCAACCAGTGAATTAAATCCGTCCACATTTTCATACTTTGAGCATGACTCGGCATAATGCCTGCATACGGAAGTTCAACAGTTACGACTGGAATCCGATGTTGCACCCCTGCTGAATTACCCAAAGAACCAGGATATGTACCAATCAAATGTAAGTGAAGTATGCCCAATTTTCTAGGGCCATGCGGTGGACCATCAAAATCCAAGACACCATAAGGCGCATGAACCGATACAATCACATCAGGTTGAAAACGCTTAATTTCTTGGTAAAGCCAAGCACTTTCAGGTTCGCTCAAAGCTTCAGAACCAGGGTAACGGCGTGGGTCATGTCTTGTTTTATGCCAATAAGCGGTAGTGCGTTGCTGCCAGAAAGGTGTCGGCATATTTCGATTTAAATCGACTCCATGCGCATTCAAGCGTGACGAATGTCGTTGCAATAAACCATCGGGATTCAATAACGGAACAACATGCCAATGAAACAAGCCCGAATGATGTCGGTTCAATATCTTCATCCAACGAAACATGATGCTGACAGCAGCATATTCATCACCATGCGTTCCGCCAATGAATAACACACGTCCTTGTGGCGTTCGTTTTTTTAGCAAAGGTGGGTATTCCTTGATTAAAATACTTTGCCCATTGACGGAACGTCCAGCACTATCCTTCAAGCCTTGTTGTAAACATTGATGCACACTCACACTACCTAATTTATGCCCAATGCGAAGGCATTCATCATGCACGGCTTGGCTACTTGCTTAAGCTTCCGATATATACAAAAAAGCACCATAAAAAATTAAAAAATATTTCAATATCATCGTGTGAAGCGTAAGGATTTTTCTGTCATGTTCCACTGCTACATTCGCAGCGATTGAAAAACATATATAGATGGGATAGAAACGTGCCATGAACGCTTCTTTTCTTTTCCCTCTTGCTGGTATTTTTACCTTAATCAGTGCCTACTTAATTTGGCAAAAAGCCTATCGCAAAGATCATCTTAGCGAGTCTCGTACTGAAGCTTTGTTGCTAACATTACAAAGTATTTCAGCCATACTTACGACACTCGGCATTGTCTTGCTTCACCCCATTGAAGCACAAAATATTCATTTTAGTTTAATAGAAGCCACAGCTAGTGCCACGTTATTGGTTCAATTGATGTATATTTTCGGCTTATTTCGGCATGGCATTCAAGGTTTAGGTCTCTTTTTATTACCTGTAATTGCCCTGCCCTTATTATTTGCCCCATTTTTACCCATTGATGCCTCAACCCAACCCATTCACACCTCATCCATCTTAGAAACAGGACATTTGCTTATCTCCATGATTGCTTATGCAGTACTCACCATGGCCGCTTTTCATGCCGTGATGCTTCTACTGTTGGATCAAGCATTAAAACGTAAAACCATTCACCCCGTGATTCAAGCCATGCCACCACTAATGTCGCTTGAAACATTAATGATGAGTTTGCTTCGTTGGTCGGTTTGGTTGTTATTGTTCAGTATTTTAACGGGACTTGTATGGCAGTGGGTTGATTTCTCAAACTTTGCCATATTGAATCATAAGGTTCTTTTGGCGTTATTTTCTTTTGGCTTACTTTCTTGGCTCATTCAGCAACAACACAAAGGTATTTGGCATGCTCGTCGAACCAGTCAACTGCTATTGGTGGCATATGTGCTGATGTTATTGGCTTATTTTGGCGTGCATTTAATCAAAGCTTGGGTGGGCTAAGGCTTTTCCAGAAATCTAAATAACCATGGAAAATTTTGCTTTATCCTTCCCAATTGCTTTAACCCTTCTATTTATTTTATTGCTGTTATCTGCGTTTTTTTCCAGTTCTGAAACAGCTTTAACCCGTGCCAGACGCGCACGTTTACGCATATTGGGTGAGCAAGGTAGCCGTGGCGCTCAATCCGCAGAAAATCTTTTAAAAGAACCTGAAAAAATGCTTTCCGCTATTTTATTGGGCAATAATTTTGTAAATTTTGCAGCCTCCAGTTTAACAGCGGCTATTTTTGTAGCTGCTTTTGGTGATGCTGGTATTTTATATGCGACACTAACGATGACTGTCGTGGTCTTTGCCGAAGTATTGCCCAAAACCATTGCTGTTGCTTATGCTGAAACCATTGCCTGTAAAGTTGCCTTACCTTTAAAATGGCTTCTTTATCTCTTTCATCCCATTATTTTCATGTTGATGTATGCCATCGACTTCATGAAATATGTTTTGCATGTTCCCAAGCATCAAGAAGTCGGATTTAGCCATCAAGAGCTTGCGACCATGGTTGATATGAGTGCTGAATCAGGTTTACTGGATGATGCGCGTGAACAAATGCTTGCCAGTAGCTTGAGTTTGCATGAAGTGCCTGTGAAACAGCTGATGACACCGCGTAAAAACATGATCATGTTGGATGGTGCAATGTCGGTGAAGGATTGCCAACACATCGCCTTGAATCAACCGCATTCTCGTTTCCCCGTTTTTCTATCTCAACAAGATAATATCATTGGTATTATTCATTTGCGTGAACTCATCAAACTGCAAGATGAAGAACAAAGCCTTGCCCATGCCACCATTTGGAAAACGCCTCTTTATACACCTGCCAACCGTCATGCTTTAAGTCAGCTGTTTGATTTTCAGAACCAACATCAACATCTAGCTATTGTGGTGGATGAACTTGGGGATATTGAAGGTTTGATTACCTTGGAAGATATTTTAGAAGAAATTGTCGGCGAAATTGTCGATGAATCGGATATTCCAGTATCTTCAGAAATCTGGCAACAACCCGATGGTTCTTTGGTAGTCACTGCCACCGCGAATGTTCATGATATCAATCAACTATTAGATAGTGATTTACCTGAGACAGGTGCGACCACCGTGGGTGGTTTGATGGTTGAAATTTTAGGTAAACAACCTGATAGCCTTGTAAGCTTAGCCGTTGAACAACTTCATTTGGAAATTCTAAGTATCGAAGATCATTGGGTTCAGCGTATTCGCATTAACAAAGCAGATCAGCGCAAGCGTTCCTGAACCATCAGTAAATCTTCCCACATCACTTGTTTTTGACGTGGTGAGCGTAAAAGGTAAAGCGGATGATACAACACACGAACAGGCACATCTTGATAATCATGCCATTGACCGCGTAAATCATGCAAGGGCTTGTCAGATTGAAGCACCATTTGAGCAGCAACGCGCCCCATTAAAAGAATTACTTTCGGTTGAATCCAGTGAATTTTTTGTTGCAACCATGGTTGACATGCTTCCCATTCTTGTTCATTCGGATCTCGATGATCGGGCGTAGCACATTGAATAATCGGTGTCACATACACCTGCTCACGTTGCAGCCCCATTGCCATCAACATCTGATTCAATAATAGGCTAGAATCCTCTGTAAAGACATCATCTTGAGCATGATGATCAACATGTGGCACATCAGCAACCAGTAAGATATCTGCATGTTTATTACCCGAACCAAAACTCACACAAGATCGCATGGATGCTAAATTACACTGTTCACAAGCCAACGCTTGTTGTTTCAATGTTTCTAAATTCGTGATGGAATTTTCTATTTCAACAAGCTTTTCAACAGGCTTGTTGACAGCTTGTTGAATATTTTTTTCTCGCTCAAGCGCAGAAAAAAGAAGGGAAACAGGTGTTTTTACACCTATTTCCCTTAAATATATATCTAAAGTCTTAGAATCGAACATGCTATCTCAAGACTCTGATTTTAATTAACCTAGCAATGTATCCACAGTTGCATTCGCGCCCAAATAAACAGGCACACGTTGATGCAACGCTTCAGGTAAAATATCTAGCACTGCGACACCATCGCTACTCATGGATTTTCCACCTGCTTGTTCCATGATAAAGCCCATTGGAATCGCTTCATATAACAAACGTAATTTACCTGTAACATTGGTTGTATCAGCAGGGTATAAGAAGATACCACCCTTTAGAATAGTACGATGCATATCTGCAACCATCGCACCCACATAACGCATACCTAAGCCTGTTTCCTCTTTAAGATTGGCTAATTTACTGCCTATATCATCCGCCCACTTATCAGCGTTGGATTCATTGACAGAATAATAACCACCCGTTGCAGGAATCGTCATATTTGGATGACTGGATTCAAAACGAGCTGTATTTGGGTTAAAGGTATAACCATTCACACCTTCACCAACAGAACAAACCAACATCGTTGATGGACCATAAAGAACATAACCCGCAGCAAGAACTTCACGACCACATTGCAAAGTATCTGCAACATTAGGACGATCACTTGCAGCAGATTTACGTTTCACAATCGAGAAAATAGTGCCAACGGGGCAATCAATATCCAAGTTTGAAGAACCATCCAATGGATCAACCAATACCAAATACTCTGAATCACTGTATTCTTCAAGAATTAACATGTCTTCTTGTTCTTCAGAAACAAGTGCGCAAACAAAACCAGTCGCACGCATTTGTTCAATAAAAATTTCATCGGAAAGAACGTCTAAAAGTTGTTGCTGCTCACCTTGAACATTTTGACCACCAGCTTCACCCAATGCGCCACGAAAAACAGCGCTACGTAAAACAGCTGCAATTTCAATTGCTGCACGCCCTACACCTTGAATGATCGGCATCATGGCTGGGCCATTTCCCCCCTGCTCAACAATATTATTCAATGTCATTGCCATCGTCGTACTCTCCCTTCAACACAATCTCAAATCTCGGCGAAGAAGCATAGCGAAATTTACTTAAACTAACAAAATATAGACGCTTTTAAAATCCTGTTCAGAAACACCCCATCGTTTCCAATGGAGTTAAAACGTGGTGAATCTTAACGTCTTCTAGGCTGACGCTTACGTGGTGCAGAGGATTTACCTCGACCACCACCACCACGACGTTGCTGTTGTTTCGCAAGCGCTTGACGACCTTCTTCTTCCGCAGCTGCATCATCCTCAGCACTGGGTACAAAACCTTCCACCAACACCTTGGGAATCGATTGCTTAATCAAACGTTCAATACCAATCAATAATTTCTTATCATCCCCAGACAACAAAGATACAGCATCACCTTTATTGCCAGCCCGACCTGTACGACCAATACGATGCACATAATCTTCGGCAACATTCGGTAGCTCATAATTCACAACGCAAGGCAATTGATCAATATCCAAACCTCTGGCTGCAATATCTGTTGCCACCAATATTTGAATTTGTTTCGCCTTAAAACCAGCCAACGCTTTCGTACGCGCTGTTTGACTCTTGTTACCATGAATCGCCGAAGCCGTAAAACCATCTTGTTCCAACTGCGTGGTCAAACGGTTGGCTCCATGTTTGGTTTTGGTAAAAATCAACACTTGATTCCAATTTCCTTCTTTGATCAAATGCGATAACAAGGCGCGCTTCTTACTTTTACTCACAGGATGAACGACCTGTGTAACTTGATGGGACGTTTCATTACGTGCAACTTCAACATATTTCGGCTGATGCAAAAAATTAGCCGCAAGTTTCTTAATTTCGTTGGAAAATGTTGCCGAAAAAAGAAGGTTTTGACGTGATTTAGGCAACATCTTCAAGACTTTACGAATATCATGAATAAAACCCATATCCAACATGCGATCTGCTTCATCCAAGACAAAAAATTCGACTTTAGATAAGTTTACTTCACCTTGATTGGCTAAATCCAATAGGCGACCCGGTGTTGCCACCAAAATGTCCACGCCGCGACGTAATTTCTGAATTTGCGGATTAGCACCAACACCGCCAAAAATAACCAATGAACGCAATGGTAAATAACGACCATACAATGCAATACTTTCAGCCACTTGCGCCGCTAACTCTCGTGTGGGTGTCAACACCAATGCACGAATGGCAGGTTTGCGCAAGCGTTTATCATGCGTTTTTTGCATCAAATTCAGCATAGGGAGTGTAAACCCTGCTGTTTTTCCAGTTCCTGTTTGAGCGCCAGCCAGCACATCATGACCATCAAGAATCACTGGAATTGCTTGTGCTTGTACGGGTGTTGGGGTGGTATAACCTTGATCTTCGACTGCGCGAAGTAATTCATTGGATAAGCCAAATTGTTGAAATGTCATGTATATATGTATCCGTCGCACTGATTGAACACAAAACATCCAACAGAACGATTGCCTGCCGATGATTTTCCACTGCATGTGAAGTGCGATATCATTTAGAAGTTTTCAACCACCAGTGGGTGGTGAAGGCGGCGCAAGCTGCGTTCATCGCAAGAAAGAACAAGGTATTTTAGACATTCAATGCTTAACGTTTTTGTAATGTTCCAATTCCTTGCGTCAACGCTTGGCTAATCAGCATGGCTTGTTTGGGTCTCAAGAAAGATAAAAAATTACCCACTTTCTTTTCATCTATGGCTTCCCGTTTAAGATGAGAGAGTCAGTAAAATAAATAGGTAAAAGAGCATAAAAAAACTGTTAAAAAACAATGAATATATAACGTTCATTGGCAAAGGAGATCACCCCATGAATCAGCGCGCCAAACAGCAATTCAACATCCAATATCTATTCTTATTGGTTCAACGTATCTATACAAAATTTATGCATGATCATTGCCTTCAACGAGCATCTTCGCTTGCCTACGCCACCTTGCTTGCCATCGTACCTTTAACTGTCCTTGCCTTTTCTATTTTCGCGAGTTTTCAGGATTTTGATCATCTTGCGCAACGCATTCAAGACTCACTGGTGAACTACCTTGTTCCAACCAGTCAACACATGGTCTTAGGTTATCTGAACAGCTTATCGGGAAAATCAACCAGTTTATCTGTATTTGGTATTTTAGGCTTATTGATTACCATTACAGCCCTACTCACCACCATGGAAGAAGCGTTTAACGATATTTGGCGACTTCAAACAAAACGAAGCCATCTCTCTCGTTTTATAACCTTTTGGTCTTTAATTACCCTTTCACCACTATTGTTAGGCTTATCCATATCCATCACGTCTTATTTCGCAGCCTTACCCATCATTCATGATGTGACCAATCAAACATCGATGTTTCATCACATTCCCTTTCTCATCCCTTGGGTGATTTCATCCTTAGCCATGACCACTTTATACATCGCTTTACCCAATACTTCCGTGCGTTTACGTCATGCGATGGTTGCAGGTTGTATTGCGGGTGCTTTTTTTGAAGCAGGAAAATTGGGCTTTGCCTTTTACATTACAAAGTTCGCTGACTATGAAAAACTATATGGCACACTGGGAACCTTACCCGTGTTTCTTCTCTGGATTTATATTACATGGGTGATTGTCTTGATGGGGGCTGAAATCAATGTTTGTTTACAGCAAGCCAAGACCTCTGATGGTGATAAAAAAACAACAACACCTCAACAACTCGTGTATTTTCATCATATTCTATATCAAGCAGCCTTAGCTTTTCAATCAGGTACATCGATTCAAGCCGCTGATATTGCCAAACATTTACACGTCGATGAATCCAATATTATGCCCTATTTCAACATCCTCCAACAGCATCATTTAGTACAATGTATCTCTGGAGACGACAATCCATCCAGTCATTGGCAATTGGGCATGGATGCACAAAAGATTACATGGCAAATGATTCACGATATTGTTTACCCTCAATCGCTAATCTTACCAGAAGGTGCCGTCCTTCCTTGGCATCTTT
Organism: Mariprofundaceae bacterium; assembly: GCA_030950985.1. Classification (GTDB taxonomy): domain Bacteria; phylum Pseudomonadota; class Zetaproteobacteria; order Mariprofundales; family Mariprofundaceae. The sequence goes on from JAUZQM010000041.1 coordinate 38,531, forward strand.
CATTAAAACAGACCTATCAAAGGCTTGCAGAACAACAACAAAAGCAACTTTCTCAGATTAAGTTAGCTGATTTCATTGAAAACACCTAAAGTTCGCCAACAATCATGTATTTCATCACATACAAAGGATTTTTATGACCACTGCACAATTGCTTATTTCTGATTCAGAACATCATGCAGATATGCTGTACATTTCTAAAATATTTGTGCCCGATGCTTTTATTGCTATTGGCTTGCAAGAAAATGGTGGCACAACATGGCATGGTTTATTATCACCTTTGGAAATTGGACGTGCTCAAAAAGAATCCAATTTTGACCATACGCATGTGGATACACCGTGGCGCAAGCAAGCGCATGAACAAGGTTGGCAAGCTTCCTTGGCAAGCATTGCAGCTGCCTTTTTACAAGCTCATCATGTAACCCATGTGATTGTACCTGGTGAATTTCCATTGATGTATGCCGATACACTTCGAGACATTGGATTTCACGTTAGCGCACAACAGGGAACACTTTTTCCTCAACGAGCCATTAAATCCGACGAAGAAATCAAACACTTAGCTCATGCCGAAAAACTCACCAAACACTCGATGATGCAAGCTGAACAATTTCTTGCTGCTTGCAGTATTGGTTCGGATAAAATTTTACGTCATCCTGATGATACACAACAAAAAGTAGAAGCCAAACATGTACGCGCCGCCATTGAAACATTCTTAATTGCCGAAGGCGCGATGCCTTCACATACCATTGTTGCGTGTGGTCAACAAGGCTGCGATCCACACAACATCGGTTCTGGTTTCATCTATGCTCACGAACCCATTATTATTGATATTTTTCCTCGCCTTCTGGATTCTGGCTATTGGGGAGATATGACACGCAGTTATGTGAAAGGCAAAGCTTCAATAGATATTAAAACGATGTACCAAACCGTTTTAGAAGGGCAAGATATTGGCTTACAACAAGTTTGTAGTGGTGCAAAGACGCGTGATATTCACCAGAGTATTCTGAATCACTTTGAGCAACAAGGTTTTCCAACTGGCATCAAAGATGGACAACAACAAGGTTTCTTTCATGGAACAGGACATGGCGTTGGTTTAGACATCCATGAAGCTCCTCGTGTATCCTTATCGGATGATGTTTTACAATGCAAACAAGTCGTTACCGTCGAACCAGGTTTGTATTACCCCAACCTTGGGGGCATACGTTTGGAAGATATGGTGGTCGTTCAAAAGCAAGGTTGCGATAACTTAACCCAACATGAACGTATCCTTGAAATTGACTGATTTATTCTAACCCTAAACAACCCAAGATCATGTGAAAATCATCACTGCCATAACGGTTGAAATCAATGCAGTAATCACCCCAATTCTATTCTAAGGCAGGCAGCTAGCATGAGCGATTTTTTAGAGTTATCCAATATCAACATTGTTACCAGAAGCTTACTTTCTGAAGATGAATTCCCTATCTTAAAAGGTTTAAGCCCGTTAAATATCCGCATATTAAATGGATCTAGTCGCCTTTTAGAAGTTGATCAAGGGGTCGAAACACTGCATAAGGGTGATAACCCTCGTGACTTGTATTTTATTCGTAAAGGCTGTGTATCCATTATCAATGATCATGGGCAACAACGTGACATTATCGCCAAGCTAGGTGCTAGAAATGTTTTTGGTGAATTTTCTATTCTAAGAAAAAAGCCGCGCTATGCTTCCGTTTATACCAATGAAGCCTCAGAAATTATTTGCATCAGTGCTCCTGCAGTTCATCAAGTTATCGAAGCAAATCAAGCGTTTAAAAACCGCTTACAAAGTCTTCTTTCACAACGTATGCTCAATAGTTTTTTATTTAAGCACCCTATTTTTCAGAAGTTACCAAAAAATTTACGGCTTCAATTTTCTAAAGATTTAAAAACAATATTCATGCCTGTCGATAGTCAATTGATTACCCAACACGAAGAGAATAAAGGTATTCTACTTATTTTATCTGGAAGCGTTGACATTTATCATAGCGACCATTCAGGAAAAGAACATTTAATTGAAATACGTCGTGATCATGATGTCATTGGAGAACTCACTTTAAATCAAGGAAAGACTTCAGCTTACTCAGCTATTGCCTCCTCCGACTTAGATATTTTTCCATTAGACCATCAAACCATGCTATACATTAAAAACAATCATCCAGAAACACTCAAACGTTTGGAAACTTATATTCATAAGCGTGCGCAATATACAGCTAAACGCCTCAGCGATAAAAGTTCAAAATAACTATTTTAAAGCTTTGAGACCACCTAAACGCCATAAAATAAAAGCCCCCGGAAGTGCTGCTAAACTTAACACAATAATCCAAAGTGCTGCCATAGCAGTCGCACTTTCAGAGTTTCCTCCAAAATACACTGCAAAACTGACATAACCAGCTTCACGAATACCAAATCCATTCAGAGAAATTGGTAATGTTGCAACCAAAGCCACCAAACCAACCATGATTGAAATCGCAGCCCAGTTCATCTCCAAACCAACTCCCATCGCTAAAAAAAAATGGGCTTGAACAACCATCACTTGAAACACAAAAGATATGGGTAAACTTTTCCACCACATCCGTTGAAACATACGACTATTCAACGGAAGTTCCTTTATTTTATGAAAAAATTCAGGTAAATGTGTATGAATCCAAGGATATAATAATAATCCAATCCACATAGTCACTAATAATAACAACCAGCTCACCCACCATACCATCGGCCATGAGAAAAAGAGCATAGAAATCGTTAATAAAACAATTAAGGCATACATACCATTTAAACGATCTAAAATAACACTTGCAGCTGCCAGTAAACCCAAACCTTGCCTACCTTCACCTTTCGCCAATAAAACGCCTCGTACCACATCACCACCAATGGTTGAAGGTAAAAATAAACTTGTAAACATGCCTAAAAAATACAGCCGAATTTTCCGTTTATGTGAGATATGAATACCCAAGCCTTGTGCCATCCAAGCCCAACGCAAACCACATAATATATAACCAACAACAATACATAACCACGATGCCAGTAAATACCACAGATTGATAGCCAGCATCTGCTTCCAAACCATCTGCACATCTACATAATAAAAAACCGCATATAATAAGGACAAGGTTAATATAATTTTAAATAACAACATTCCATGTTTCATAAGCATTATAGTCACCCTATCTAAGTCTAAAACAAAAAAAGGCCGCAACAAGTGCGACCTTTTTTTATTTCAATATCTATAAAGAAATTAACCTTCTTGTGAAGATTCAACCTCAACGGCTTGATCAACCAGTTCAACAACAGCCATTGGTGCAGCATCACCATTACGAAAACCTGTTTTCACCATGCGTGTATAACCACCACAGCGTTCTGCAGATGCTTTTGCAATATCATCAAACAAACGGTCAACGATTGGACGATGTTTTAACTTTGCCAAAACCTGACGACGTGAATGTAAGTCACCACGTTTAGCAAGTGTAATTAACTTCTCAACATAAGGACGCATAGCACGTGCTTTTGGTTCTGTTGTTTCAATACGACCATGGGTAATCAGTGCTGTTGCTAAATTAGCAAGTAATGCACGACGGTGACCTGTAGGACGGTTTAAACCGCCATGATGTTTACGATGTCTCATCGGTATTCCCTCTTAAATATCTAAATAAAGCATTAAGCTTCGATAGCTTCGTCTTCTTGTGGTGGCCAGTTCTCTAACTCCATGCCTAAAGACAGATCCATATTTTCCAATACTTCTTTAATCTCATTCAAGGACTTACGACCAAAATTAGGGGTACGCAACATTTCTTGCTCAGTCCTGAGAACCAAATCACCAACACGGAAAATATCATCACTCTTCAAACAATTCATTGAACGTACTGATAAATCTAAGTAATCAATCGGCTGCGATAATACATCTTCAATACCTTCATCAACAACTTCTTCAGAAGGTACTGTTTCGAGTGCTGTAAAATCAGAAAAAACAATCAATTGATCTTGAATGATTTCCGCCGCTTTTCCAATCGCATCTTCTGGTGCGATCGATCCATTCGTTTCCACTTCAAGAATTAACTTGTCATAATTCGTTTTTTGACTTACACGCGCATTTTCAACACGTGTTGCAACACGACGAACCGGTGAATAAGAAGCATCAAGCATTAAAAATCCCAAAGGACGATCATCATCTGATCGTTCTTGTGCAGGATCATAACCAAGACCTTTTTCTACAATGGCTTCAAAATTCAGTGCAGCGTCAGCATTTAAATGTGCTAATACAAGCTCTGGATTAAGAATACGAATACCTGTAGGACAATCAATATCGCCAGCAGTTACAACGCCTTCACCAGAGAAGGATAAGTTCACCCGCTCAGCTTCATCATTGTCCATAGCAATATCAATTTCTTTCATTGCCAACATGATATCCATCACATCTTCACGAACACCTTTGATTGTATCAAACTCATGCGTTACACCTTCAAAACAAACCGATGTAACCGCAGATCCTTGCAAGGATGATAAAAGCATACGGCGCAAACTATTACCAAGAGTTGTTCCATAACCGCGCTCTAGCGGTTCAAAAGTAATCTTCGCGGAACGTCCTGGAACAATCTCTTCAAGCGAGATTGAACGTGGCTTAATCAATTCCATAAACTCAACCTCACTAATTATTTGGAGTACAATTCAACAATCAACTGTTCGCGAATATTCGGATCCAATTGATCACGCGTTGGTAATTCACGATATACGCCTGCGAATGTTGTTAAATCCATATCTAACCATTCTGGTAAACCACGTTGACCTGCATTTTCACTTGCAGACTTAATGCGTAAATGTTCTTTTGCTGTATCAACAATGGCAATTTGGTCACCAAGACGCACACGGTAGGAAGGAATATTCAAAATACGTCCCTTCACTGCAACCAATTTATGGCGAACAATTTGACGTGCTTCTGTACGGGAAGCTGCCAAGCCCATCCGATATACCACATTATCCAAACGAGATTCCAACAATTGCAATAAATTCAAGCCAGTCACACCAGGCATTTTATCGGCAATTTTAAAATAACGTAAAAATTGTTTTTCTTGCAAACCGTAAATACGTTTTACTTTTTGTTTTTCGCGCAACTGAATACCATAATTTGATACTTTAACGCGACGACCTTGACCATGCATACCTGGTGCATAAGGGCGACGTTCAATTGGACACTTATCAGAATAGCACTTGCCACCCTTTAAGTATAATTTTTCACCTTCACGACGACATAAGCGGCACTTAGCATCTAAATAACGAGCCATCTTCTAAACTCCTAAACCCGGCGTCGCTTCGGAGGGCGACAACCATTATGCGGACTGGGTGTAACATCACGAATAGCAACCACATTCAAACCAACCGCAGCAATTGCACGCAATGCAGATTCACGACCCGAACCTGGTCCTTTAATCAGCACTGAAACATTCTTTACGCCATGATCCATCGCTTTGCGTGCAGCTTCTTCAGCAGCAATTTGCGCTGCAAAAGGTGTGCTCTTACGAGAACCTTTAAAACCTGATGCGCCACTAGTAGCCCAACTGATTGCATTGCCTGCTTCATCGGTAAATGTAATAATTGTATTGTTAAAAGAAGCTTTAATGTGCGCTACAGCGCTTGCAATATTCTTGCGAACACGCTTCTTACCTGTTTTTGGTGCAGCCATGATACTATCCCTTAACCTTGTTTACTTCTTCTTGCCAGCAATGGCACGACGTGGACCTTTGCATGTACGTGCATTTGTCTTGGTCTTTTGACCACGTGATGGAAGACCATGACGATGGCGTAAACCACGATAACAACCTAAATCTGTCAATCGTTTAATATCCATCGTCTTTTCACGACGTAAGTCACCCTCTACAGTATAATTATCTGTATTGATGATATTACGAATATTATCGACTTCAGAATCAGTCAAGTCCTTCACACGTGTATTTGGATCAATTTTTGCTTCTGCAAGAATTTTCTTAGAATTGCTTAAGCCGATACCAAAAATATACGTCAAAGAAATTTCTACACGTTTCTGTGTTGGAATATTTACCCCAGAAATACGAGCCAATGCTTCCTCCTACCTAACTACTAACAACATATCAGCCTTGACGCTGCTTATGCCTTGGATTTTCACAGATAACGCGAACAATTCCCTTACGGCGAATCACTTGACATTTACTGCACATTTTTTTTACTGACGCACGAACTTTCATTGTTCATTCCTCCGTCAAAATATTCATGGTTAAAACCATGTTATCACTTTGCACGGTAACTAATGCGACCGCGACTTAAATCATAAGGAGAAATTTCCACTGTAACTTTATCACCAGGTAAGATTCGAATATAATACTTTCGCATCTTACCTGAAATGGTACATAACAGTTCATGGCTATTTTCCAAACGAACTTTAAACATTGCATTAGGAAGCTTTTCAATCACTTCCCCTGACATTTCAATAATATCTTCTTTTGCCATTTCTCTAGCCTTGTACTGACTTTTCTAGTGTATGAAAAACTTCACCCATACTTTTTGTTGCATCCACTTTAGAAAAGACATCTAAATCAGAATAAAAATCTAACAAAGGCTGCGTCTCCTTAAGATATACTTTAAGACGCTTCTCAATCACATCTTTACGATCATCATCACGTTGATACAACTCACTACCACAACGATCACAACAACCATCTTTTTCGGGCGGCGAATATTGCCTATGAAATCCAAAACCGCAACCTTTACAAATCAATCGACCTGATAAACGTTCAATCAAGCATGTTTCTTCCGCTTCCATAAAGATAACATGATCAATATTCAGCTCATGTTTCAATAACATTGCATTCAAAGCCGTCGCTTGGGCAACATTTCTAGGAAAACCATCCAATAAAAAACCATTGGAGACATCTTTAGAAATAATACGCTCTTCAATCATGCCAATCACAACATCATCAGGGACAAGTTTTCCAGCATCCATATAAGATCTAGCCTGAACACCAAGTTCACTCTTATCTTTCACAGCTTTTCTTAACAAATCGCCCATCGCCAAATGAACAATAGAAAATCTTTCTGCTAAACGAACACCTTGTGTGCCTTTGCCTACACCTGGAGGACCAAATAAAACAATATTCATATCAACGCCTTGTTTTCAAACGAGCTTGTTTCATTAAGCCTTCATATTGATGAGACATCAAATGCGATTGAATTTGTGTCATCGTATCCATACTGACCACAACAATAATCAACAAGCTTGTACCACCAAAATAAAATGGCACCGATAACTCAGAAATTAACCACTGAGGCAACAAACAAACAGCCGTCACATAAGCAGCGCCAACGACCGTGATTCGCGTCAAAACCTTATCGATATATTCTGATGTTTTTTGCCCTGGTTTAATCCCAGGAATAAAACCACCATTTTTCTTCAAGTTATCCGCAGTATCTTTTGGGTTGAATACAATTGCCGTATAAAAGAAACAAAAGAAAACAATAAGCCCAGTAAATAATGCCATATATAACCATGCGCCTGGCGATAGCAAAGCTGAAATATCTGACAACCAAGAAAACCCTTCAACACCCTTTGTAAATTGAGCAAAGGTTGCAGGAAGAAGAATTAAGCTCGATGCAAAAATCGGTGGAATCACACCCGCTGTATTCACTTTTAAGGGTAAAAATGACGACTGACCACCAAACATTTTATTACCAACTTGTCGCTTTGCATACTGTATGGTAATACGACGCTGAGATCGCTCAAACCAAACCACAGCAGCTGTCACAGCTACAGCCATCACAAACAAACCAAGCACAGTAAATGCCGAGTACTCACCCGTCCTTGCTAACTCAAGTGTTCCGCCAATTGCCGCAGGTAATCCTGCAACAATACCAGAGAAAATAATCAATGAAATACCATTACCGATACCACGTTCAGTAATTTGTTCACCCAACCACATTAAAAACATGGTACCTGTAACCAAAGTCACAACCGTCATAAAACGGAATTCCATACCTGGATCAATCACAACAGTCTGACCATTCACTGAGAATGTTTCCAAACCAATTGACATCCCAATCCCTTGAAAAACAGCCAGAAAAAGTGTTCCATAACGTGTATATTGCGTTATTTTTCGACGACCTGACTCACCTTCTTTTTTCAATTGTTCCAATTTAGGTGAAACCACTGTCATCAATTGAATAATAATTGATGCCGAAATATATGGCATAATACCTAAGGCAAAAATCGTCAACCTAGATAATGCTCCACCAGAAAACATATCAAACAAACCCAATAGGCTTCCCTGAGCCTGATTGAAAAATTGTGCAAGCACATGCGCATCAATACCAGGAACAGGAACATGTGCTCCTAGGCGATACACAATCAACATACTCAATGTAAATAAAATACGATTTTTCAGCTCTGGTATTTTCCCTATACTACCGAGTCCACCCATTTGAGGGGCTTGCTGCATTGAACTATGCCTCAGCCAAGTTAACCGAACCACCTACGGCTTCAACTTTAGAGATAGCAGTTTTAGATACCGCTGAAACATGAATTTGTAAATTCACAGAAATATCACCTGATGCCAATAATTTAATGGGATCAACAGCATTACGAGTAAAACCCGCCGCATACAATGCAGCTGCATCGACAACAGAATTTGCTTCAAAATTTGCCAATTGTTCAAGGTTTACCAATTGATACTCTTTCCTAGACAATGGTGTAAAACCGCGCTTTGGAAGGCGACGAATCAAAGGCATTTGACCACCTTCAAAACCACGCATGACTTTACCACCAGAACGAGACTTTTGACCTTTATGTCCACGCCCTGCTGTTTTACCATGTCCAGAACCAATACCACAACCAACACGGCGACGTTCTTTCCGAGAGCCGGAGCTTGCTTGAATTGTATTGAGTTTCATAACTTTTATCCCCCCGCTTATTGCGCAGACTCAACCACAATTAAATGGTTGATTTTATTTATCATGCCGCGAACCGATGCTGTATCTTCCAACTCAACAACTTGGTGCATTCGGCAAATCCCAAGACCAACCAATGTCGATCTCTGATCTTTAGGGTATCCAATACCACTTTTTACTTGGCGGATACGAACCACATTACTATTAGACATTTAACAGCTCCTGTTTCTTATGCCGAATCTCAAGATTTATCGCGACGAGCTGCGATTTGCTCAGGGCTTTCCAATGATTTCAAACCATTAAAAATCGCACGAATTACATTGACAGCATTACGAGAACCTTGACTTTTTGTCAAAACATCACGAATACCTGCCGCTTCCATCACTGCACGAACTGTCGAACCAGCAATCACGCCCGTACCTTCAGTAGCAGGCTTAAGCATCACACGTGAAGCATCTTGACGACCTGTCACTTGATAATGCAATGTGCCATTTTTCAATGGAACATAAATCATTGATTTACGTGCGATATCATTCGCTTTACGAATAGCTTCTGGAACTTCCTTGGCTTTTGCATGACCAAAACCAACATGCCCAGCACCATCACCTACAACCATCAATGCCGAAAAACTCATGCGACGACCGCCAGATGTTGTTTTTGCAATACGGTTAATATCAACAAGCTTTTCTGTTAACTCTAATTCATCAGCGTTAATCATCAAATTCTCCTAGAACTTCAAGCCAGATGAACGAGCACCTTCAGCCAACGCTTTCACACGTCCATGATATGGATATGAACCGCGATCAAATGCCACAACACTTAAGCCAGCAGCAACGGCGCGTTCACCCAATAATTTACCAACATTTTCTGCGCCAGAAGCATTACCACCATTATCAATGGTTTGATCTAAGCTTGATGCAGAAACTAAAGTTTCACCTTTTGCATCATCAATCACTTGGGCGTAAATATGACGTGCTGAGCGAAAAACGCTCAAACGTAAACGACCTGAGGCTTTAATGCGTGAACGAACACGACGTGAGCGACGAATCGCAGCATTATTTTCATAGCGCTTTGCAGACATGCTACTAATCTCCTAACTTGGCAAGGCTCATTAAGCCTTTTTACCTTCTTTCATAGCGATATATTCGCCAACATAACGAACGCCTTTACCTTTATAAGGTTCAGGAGGGCGGTAAGCACGAATTTCTGCGGCAACCTGCCCAACACGCTGTTTATCAACACCACTGATAGTAATCAGGCTTTTATCAATTTTAGCATCAACACCAGCAGGCACATTATATACAACAGGATGTGAAAACCCCAAAGACAAGTTCAATTTCTGACCTTGTACTTGAGCTCTGTAACCCACACCACGTAATTCTAGTACTTTTTCAAAACCCTTGGTTACACCAAGCACATTATTTGCAGCCAATGCACGAGCTAAACCAAAGTTACCATTCATTTTCTTGTTTGAAACATCTTCACAAGAAATTTGCAAGGTAGCATTATCAAAAGAAGCACTTATGCCTTTAAATAAAGGTGAACTCAATTCACCTTTAGAACCTTTAACAATAATACAGTCATTATTAATTTTTACGTCTACACCATTTGGAATGGCAATAGGCTGTTTACCAACTCGAGACATCTTAAACCTACCTTAAAATACTGTGCAAAGAACTTCGCCACCAACGCGTTCTGCACGAGCCTTCTTATCTGTCATAATACCTTTAGAAGTACTCACAACAGCAATACCATAACCATTACGAACGCGTGGTAATGTATCAGCATTGCTATATACACGGCGTCCAGGTTTAGAAACACGTTTAATTTCGCGAATCACAGCATCACCAGCATCATCATAACGTAATGTTAAACGTAAATAACGCTGACCTTTAAAATTATATGCTTTTGCACTTGCAATATAACCTTCATCACGAAGAATATTTGCCAATGAAATCAACATATTACTTGCTGGAAGTTCAACTTTTTCAATGCCTACTTGTTGTGCGTTACGAATACGCGTCAACATATCAGCGATACGATCTGTCATCATAATGGAATCTCCTATCGCCTTACCAGCTAGATTTAACCATGCCTGGGATTTCACCCGCCGAGGCATGTTTACGCAAACAAATACGACACATGCCGAATTTGCGATATACAGAATGTGGGCGACCACACAACTGACAACGTGTATAAGCACGTACTTTAAATTTTGGTTTGCGATTACATTTCGCAATCAGAGCCTTTGTAGCCATGTTTGCCCCTTATTTCTTTCGGAACGGCATGTGAAATTCTTTCAACAATGCACGTCCTTCATCATTTGAATTCGCTGAAGTACAAATAGTGATATCCATACCACGAATTTTATCTACTTTATCATAATCAATTTCAGGAAAAATAATCTGTTCTTTAAGACCTAATGTATAGTTGCCACGACCATCAAATGATTTCGGAGAAACACCCTGAAAATCACGAATACGTGGTAGCGTTACATTAATCAAACGATCCAAAAATTCCCACATTTGAGTGCCACGCAAAGTCACACGACAACCTACTGGCATGCCATCACGAAGCTTAAAGTTAGAAATTGATTTGCGTGCACGTGTCGTTACAGGTTTTTGACCTGTAATGGCAGCCATATCTGATAAAGCCCCTTCCATCAATTTTGCATTGGTTGCAGCTTCACCCACACCCATATTGACAACGATTTTTGATACAGTTGGAACCTGCATTGGATTTTTATATCCAAATTGCTCTCTAAGAGCTGGCGCCACACGTGATTTATAGTCTTCTCTAAGACGAGCCATCAGCTATACTCCTACTGATCCAAAACTTCGCCGCATTTGCGGCAGCTACGAACCTTCTGTCCATCTTCTAGACTCTTGATTCCCAAACGAACACCTGTTTTACAATTAGGACAGAAAAACTGAACATTAGAAATTGAAATAGGTGCTTCCTTTTCAATAATTCCACCACTTGATTGTTGTGTTTGGCGGGTATGACGTTTAATCATATTTACTTTTGCAACAACAATACTTGCTTCAGCAGGCTTTACACGTACTACTTTACCACGTGCGCCCTTATCACGCCCTGCAATCACCACAACTTCATCATCACGATGGATACGAGCTTTTATTTTAGTCGACATATCTTCCTCGCCCCCTAACTACAATACTTCTGGAGCTAGGGAAATAATCTTCATATAACCCTTATTGCGCAATTCACGAGTCACAGGACCAAATATGCGTGTTCCCATCGGTTCGCCTTGCTTAGATAATAAAACTGCCGCATTCTCATCGAAACGAATAGAACTACCATCTTGACGACGAAACTCTTTAGCAGTACGTACAACAACTGCTTGCTGAACTTCGCCTTTTTTCACTTTTCCGCCAGGTGCGGCTTCTTGTACTGCAACGACAATTACATCACCCACACGGGCATAACGACGTTTTGATCCGCCAAGCACTTTGATACACTTAATACGGCGTGCGCCTGAATTATCGGCAACATTTAATACTGTTTCAGTTTGAATCATGAATAACCCCGCTTACAGCTGTTCAGTGCGACGTAAAACTTCTTCCATCATCCAGCATTTACGCTTAGAAATAGGGCGAGTCTCAACAATACGAACAGTATCACCTATATTACAGGTGTTTTCTGAATCATGCGCCATGTATTTTTTATGCGAGCGCATAGTCTTACGATAACGAGGATGTAAAAAAGTGCGTTCAACTTGAACTACAACAGTTTTATCTCCTTTATTACTGACTACCACACCTTGCAAGGTACGCTTATTACTTTTTACTTCCGACATATCTATCCGTTCCCCTTAACGCGAAGCCAAAACAGTCTTGATGCGTGCAATATCTCGACGTACCTGACGAATACGAGCTGAATTTGTCAACTGCATAGTTGCTTTTTGAAAACGCAACTTCATATGTTCCGCTGCCAAGTCTTCCATACGACTCTTTAAATCAGAGTCATTCATTTCACGAAGCTCAACACTACTCATCGTCCTACTCCACGCTTAACAATCTTGGTACGAATGGGAAGCTTCGATGCAGCGCGCTCAAAAGCTTCGCGTGCAACTGTTTCATCAACACCATTCATTTCATACAAAATACGGCCAGCACGCACGGCAGCTACCCAATACTCTGGAGAACCTTTACCTTTACCCATACGAACTTCAGCAGGCTTGTTTGTCACAGGTAAATCTGGAAACATACGAATCCAAACGCGACCTTGGCGACGAATATGACGGGTCATTGTGATACGGGCTGCTTCGATTTGACGTGCAGTAATACGTCCAGGTTCCATTGCTTTCAAGCCAATGTCACCAAAATTCAAAGATGAGCCGCGTGTCGCTTTTCCGCGAATACGCTGAAGTTCTTTATGATGCTTGCGCCAACGAATCTTTTTCGGTTGCAACATAACTCATAAACTCCGTTATACGTTCTTAGCTTCAGTATTACCCAGCTTTTCACCGTTAAATACCCAAACTTTCACGCCAATAATTCCATAAGTGGTTTTCGCTTCAGTAAAACCATAATCAATATCTGCACGCAATGTATGCAAAGGCACACGACCTTCACGATACCATTCCATACGCGCAATATCCGCTCCGCCCAAACGACCTGAGCAGTTAATACGAACGCCTTTTGCACCCATGCGCAATGCGCCTTGTACAGCACGCTTCATAGCACGACGGAAAGCAACGCGACGTTCAAGTTGCATAGCAATATTTTCTGCTACCAACTGAGCTTCCGCTTCAGCACGACGTACTTCCACGATATACACTTGAACTTCCTGCCCAAATTGAGCAAACAAGCTTCGGCGAAGAGCATCAATTTCAGATCCCTTCTTACCAATGACTACACCGGGGCGCGCAGTATGCAGCGTAACTTTTATTTTTCCAGCAGGACGTTCAATAAAAATACGTGATACATGAGCATGCTTTAAACGAGCCTTAATAAATTGACGAATACGAATATCTTCACGTAATTGTTCGCCAAAATTCTTATCTGCATACCAAACTGATTCCCAACCACGTGTCACACCAACACGGAAACCAATCGGATTAACTTTTTGTCCCATCAGTAAACCCCTTTATCCGCGTTCTGCCACAGCCACAGTAATGTGACTACGACGATGAAAGCGTTTACGCATGCGGCCCATGCCTTTTGGACGAAAACGCTTCAATGTAGCGCCTTCATCAACCTTAGATGTTGAGACATAAAGTTCATCTACATCTAGACCATTATTCTGCTCTGCATTTGCAACAGCTGATTTTAAAATCTTTTCAAAAAGACGAGCAGACTTCTTAGGCGACAACATTAACACGCTCAATGCGCGGTCAACGTTCAAGCCTCGAATAGCATCTGCCATCAAACGTGCTTTTTGAGCACTGATTTGCGCATCTTTATGCAATGCACGTACTTCTTCGCTCATCCTATCTACCTCTTCCGAGCCTTTTTATCCGCACCATGACCATAAAAAGTACGGGTTGGCGAAAATTCACCAAGCTTATGCCCAACCATATTTTCAGTAATAAACACAGGGATGAACTTATTCCCATTATGCACAGCAAAATTCAAGCCTACAAAATCAGGAGCAATTGTTGATCTACGAGACCATGTTTTAATTACACTTTTCTTTTCGCTCGTATGGGCAGAATTTACTTTCTTCTGCAACGAGTCCTCAATGTATGGACCTTTCTTTAAGGAACGCGCCATGTCCTACCTCACTTCTGATTACGGCGACGAATAATATCACGACTCGAAGCCTTGTTCTTCTGACGAGTCTTATGACCCTTCGTTGGCACACCCCAAGGGGTTACAGGATGACGACCACCCGCTGTGCGACCTTCCCCACCACCGTGTGGATGATCCACAGGATTCATGGCAACACCACGAACATTAGGACGAATGCCCAACCAACGAGAGCGACCTGCTTTACCAACTTTTTGGTTTGAATGATCCGAATTTCCAACAATACCAATACTCGCCATACAACGAATATCGACACGTCGAAACTCGCCTGATGGAAGCTTAAGAATTGCCTTACTTCCTTCTTTACCCATCAACTGAACAGCTGCGCCTGCACTACGACCAATCTGAGCACCTTTTGCAGGTTTCATTTCGATATTATGCAACATTGTACCTACACGGATAGCACTCAAAGGCAGCGCATTACCAGGACGGATTTCAGCATCCATACCTGACATAACTACATCTCCAGGACGCAAGCCCTGTGGCGCTAAAATATAACGCTTATCACCATTTGAGAATACAACCAAAGCAATATTAGCTGTGCGGTTAGGATCATACTCAATGCGCGACACCTTACCTTCTATCCCATGATTGTCACGCTTAAAATCAATCATACGATATAAACGCTTATGTCCACCACCACGATGATGGGAAGTCACGCGTCCATTATGGTTGCGGCCACCGCTTTTCGTTAAACCTTTGGTCAAACCAGCCTCAGGTTTACCCTTATAAAGATCAGGATTCACAATGCCAATACGACCACGATTACCATTACTTGTTGGTTTTAATGATTTCAATGCCATGACTTATGCCTCTTCTTCTGGATCAATGGATTGACCCTCAACCAAGCGCACAACTGCCTTACGATAACCTGGGCGGCGACCAACATGCGCACCACGACGTTTTTCTTTGCTTGGAACATTAATCACTTGAACTTTTTCTACATTTACTTCAAAAATTGATTCTACTGCTGCTTTTACATCTTGTTTATTTGCATCACGAGCAATACGAAAAACATATTGATTCGATGCACTACGAGAAATATAGCTTTTTTCAGTAATAACAGGTTGGCGAAGTGTATTCATATGTTTATATGTTGCACTCATACCAGACCCCCTTCAATTTTATTCAACGCATCTTCAGTCAAAACAATGCGATCAAATTTCAATAAATCATGCATTGTTATTTGTGCATCCAAGACAACTTTCATATGTGGAACATTACGAGAAGATAATTCAACTTCTTGATTTAAAGCGCCCAAAACATACAAACCAGAATTCACAGAAAGCGCTTCAGCTACCGCAACAAAGCCTTTTGTTTTTGATTCAGCTAATTCAAGCTTATTCAATACAATCACGCGACCTTCGCGCACAGCATTACTCAACACCATATGCAAAGCCTTACGACGTTCTTTACGATTCACTCGTGTTGTAAACGTTGTATTGGCATTAGGTCCATGAGCTACACCACCATGACGCATTTGCGCCGCACGTGTTGTCCCTTGACGAGCACGCCCAGTACCTTTCTGTTTAAATGGTTTTTTACCACCACCTGATACCATAGCCACAGTTTTAGATGCACTTGTGCCTGCACGCTGTGCACTTGCCAATGCCGTGTAAACACGGTGAACAAAGCCTGCGTTGACTTCAACATCAAAAATATCTGCGCTCAATTCACGCGTTCCAACCACGTTGTTGGCCTGATCAACAATATTGATCTCTGCCATATTAAGCTCCCTTTATCGCAGGACGAAGCTCAAGCAAACCATTTTTAGCACCAGGAACAGATCCCTTCACTAAAATACGATTAGCTTCTTCATCAATACGAACGATTTCTAGGTTTTGCACCGTTTTACGCACATTACCGTAATGTCCTGGCATTTTTTTACCTGGAAATACACGACCTGGCCATTGACATTGACCTGTCGAACCCATTTGACGATGCACTTTTTCCGCACCATGAGTCGCACGACCACCCGCAAAATCATAACGCTTCATCACACCAGCAAAGCCATGACCTTTTGAGGTACCAACCACGTCTATTTTTTGACCATTTTCAAACATAGATACTGTCAAATCTTGACCCAATTCATAAGTATCATCAGAAGAAATTCTAAATTCCTTCAAATTACCCATTACTTCTTGACCCTGCTTGGCAAAATGACCTTGCACTGCACGACTTTCAGATTTCTTAGCTAAGCCATAACCTACTTGAATAGCGTCATAACCATCTTTATCTGATGTACGACGTGCAATGACTTTACATGTTTCAATATTCAATACTGTGACGGGAACAGACGAACCATTCTCATCAAAGATTTGTGTCATACCCGCTTTACGGGCAATCAATCCACTCATGATAACCTCCCGTTAAAGCTTGATTTCGACGTCAACACCAGATGGAAGATTCAATTTCATCAATGCATCTACCGTCTGTGGTGTTGGCTTGTCAATATCTAACAAACGTTTATGTGTACGAATCTCAAACTGCTCACGTGATGATTTGTACTTATGTGGTGAACGAATCACACAAAATTTACGGATACGGGTCGGAATAGGAATCGGACCACGAACTTCCGCGCCAGTACGCTTTGCTGCTGCAACAATATCTTCGGCACTCTTGTCGAGGATACGATGATCAAAAGCCTTCAGGCGAATTCGAATACTTTGAGCTGCCACTGATTGCTCTCCTTACTCGCTAATTTCGGTAACGACGCCAGCGCCGACCGTACGACCACCTTCACGAATGGCAAAACGTAATTCTTTATCCATTGCGATCGGGGTAATCAATTCAACATCCATTGAGATGTTATCACCAGGCATCACCATTTCAGTGCCTTCTGGCAAGCTTACATTGCCCGTTACATCAGTCGTACGAAAGTAGAACTGAGGACGATAACCATTAAAAAACGGTGTATGACGACCACCTTCTTCTTTGGTCAAAACATAGGCTTCTGCTTTAAACTTTGTGTGAGGATGGATACTACCTGGCTTGGCTAATACTTGACCACGTTCAACATCTTCACGTTTCAAACCACGAATCAAGGCACCAATATTATCGCCAGCTTCGCCACGATCCAATAATTTATGGAACATTTCAACGCCTGTACATGTTGTTACCTGTGTATCACGAACGCCTACGATTTCAACATCGTCAGCAACATTCAAAACACCTGATTCAACACGGCCTGTTACCACTGTACCACGACCAGAAATTGAGAAGACATCTTCAATCGGCATCAAGAAAGGTTTATCAATATCACGAACTGGTGTTGGGATATATTCATCCACAGCCTTCATCAAGCGTAAAATGGAGGGTTGACCAATCTCAGACTCATCACCTTCAAGTGCTTTCAATGCAGAACCAATGATTACAGGGGTATCATCGCCTGGAAAATCATAAGTATCTAGCAGTTCACGCACTTCCATTTCAACCAATTCTAGCAATTCTTCATCATCAACCATGTCGGCTTTGTTCAAATACACAACCAAATAAGGAACATTTACCTGACGAGCAAGCAACACATGTTCACGTGTTTGAGGCATAGGACCATCAGCAGCCGAGACAACCAAAATACCGCCATCCATCTGTGCTGCGCCTGTAATCATGTTTTTCACATAATCCGCATGACCTGGGCAATCTACATGTGCATAATGACGTGCTTCTGTTTCATATTCACCATGCGCCGTTGCAATCGTAATGCCACGTTCACGTTCTTCTGGAGCACCATCAATATCAGCATAATCTTTAAATTCAGCCCCACCCGTTAAGGATAAAACTTTAGTGATTGCAGCTGTCAACGTTGTTTTACCATGATCCACATGACCAATAGTACCAATGTTTACGTGCGGCTTATTGCGTTCGTACTTTTCCTTTGCCATTTCGCATCTCCATCAACATTTTTAACAAACAGTGCAAACCAATCATGCGTTTACACTAAACTGGAGCCTAGAGCGGGAATTGAACCCGCGACCTCATCCTTACCAAGGATGTGCTCTACCCCTGAGCCATCTAGGCTTAACAAGGGGAATCTCCACCTTGAAAAATGGAGCGGGTGGCGAGAATCGAACTCGCATCATCAGCTTGGAAGGCTGAGGTTCTACCATTGTACCACACCCGCAAATTAAGCGCGCAAGCACACTTTAAAATGGTGGAGAGGGCTGGATTCGAACCAGCGTAGGCGGAGCCAGCAGATTTACAGTCTGCCCCATTTAGCCACTCTGGAACCTCTCCCAAATCAATCGTTTGAAAAAACACAACCCCCATGAGAACATAGGGGTTGCGACATATGGAGCCGACAACAGGAGTCGAACCCGTGGCCTGCTGATTACAAATCAGCTGCTCTACCAACTGAGCTATGTCGGCTTAAACAAAACGACTGGCGGCGCACTTTAAGAAGAAAAAAAACAATATCAAGCTTTTTTTATGTCCACAAAACACACCGCCATCAAAGCATTAAAGTTTCAGCTTTTCGATACCTTCATGAATACGCGCCAAAGCTTCATCTTTACCTAATAAATCCAAAGTCACATCAATCGGTGGTGACACGGGTACGCCAGCAAGAAAAATCCGAATCGGCTGGGCTAATTTCCCCATGCCCACACCTTCAGCCTCACAAATATCAGCAATCCATTGATGTGCTGCTTCGCCAGACCAAGCTTCAAGTTCTGCCTTAGCCAAAAATGCATCCAATAGCACTTTGGTGCCTTCTTTGATATTTTTCTTCACTGCTTTTTCTTGATAACTCTGGGGTTTCTCATAAAAGAAACGTGCGCCAGCCGCCAAATCCAGCAAGTTTTTTGAACGTTCTTGCAAACATTCAATCACACCAAGCAAAGGCGGTTGATGGGCTTGTATATCAACTGCCAACAAACGTTCCACTTCACTCACTAAATCACTCGATTTTGATGCCTTCATCCAATGTGTATTCAACCAGTCCAACTTTGCCTGATCAAAACGAGAGGCACTTTTACCCACAGCATTCAAATCAAACAGCTCAACCAATTGTTCTACTGAAAAAACTTCATCATCACCATGTGACCAACTCAAACGTGCCAAGTAGTTTGTCACAGCCGAAGGTAAATAACCTTGCTCACGGTATTCCGTAATCGCGACTGAACCATGTCGTTTCGACATTTTTGCGCCATCAGCCCCGTGAATCAAAGGAATATGGGCAAATTTTGGTACTGGCAAGCCCAAGGCTTCGTAAAGCTGAATCTGACGCGGTGTATTATTCAAATGATCCGAACCACGAACCACATGCGTAATCCCCATATCTGCATCATCAATGACCACTGCTAAATTATACGTTGGCGTGCCATCACTACGCATGATAATTAAATCATCCAATTCTTCATTGAGAAAACATACATCGCCCAAGACCATATCCCGCACCCAAGTCTCGCCCTCACGGGGGGATTTGAAACGAATGACAAAAGGCTCATCTTCAGGAGCATCCGTACGTTCTCGACAGCGACCATCATACATAGGCTTTTGCCCAGCTAACTTTTGCTTATCGCGCATCACATCCAATGCTTCACGCGAGCAATAACATTTATATGCCTTGCCTTCATCCAGCAGCTTATTGACTGCCGCGATATGCAACGCTTGACGTGCGCCTTGATAAACGGGCTCACCATCCCAATCCAATCCCAACCATTTCATGCCATCTAAAATAACCTGCGTGGCTTCGTCCGTGGAACGTTCTTTATCCGTATCTTCAATACGCAACATAAATTCGCCGCCAAAGTGACGGGCATACAGCCATGAAAATAAAGCGGTACGAGCGCCACCAATATGCAACATCCCCGTTGGCGACGGGGCAAAACGCGTTTTTACAGTCATTTTTTATCCTTTTTTACGTAGCTATAGTAGTTCAAACGATAGGAAGAAGGGCGGCAATTTTAATCACTCGCCAACACATCAAAACAACGTGGGCAAATCTCATCATGAACATCATGATTTACATCGGCAGGCTTCGCAACATTCCAGCAACGTGGACATTTAATACCATCGGCAGCTTGAATATTCAAAACATCACCCGCTTGTGCATGTGCGACAATCAAGAGTTGCTCATAACTTTCATCAAGACTGGCTGCAAAAGCCGTATCCAAATTTGGAATTTGCACACTCGCAGCAATCGAAGAACCAATCACTTTATCTTTTTTCGCCACATCCATCGCCGTATTCACTTGCTCGCGCATATCAAAGAACTTATTCCATGCTTCCTTATCAATATTGACATCAGAAACATCAAGGAAGTTTTGAATATGAATACTTTCTGCCGTTGCACCTGGTAAAAAGTCCCAAATTTCTTCAGCCGTCATCGGTACAATTGGTGCAATCAAACGCACCAAAGCATGAGCAATATCATACAAGGTCGATTGCGCTGACAAACGTCGTGCTGAATTTGCAGCATCACAATACAAGCGATCTTTCATCACATCCAAATAGAATCCACCCAAATCCACCGAGCAAAAATTGTGAATTTCCTGATGAATTTGATGGAACTGATAGGTTTTAAACGATTTTTGAACATTGTTGGATACTTCTGCCAACTTATGCATCGCCCATTGATCTAGCTTCTTGCGCTGTTCCAACGGTACGGATTGAGCGACATCAAAATTTTCAATATTACTCAATAAAAAGCGAATGGTATTACGAATACGACGATAAGATTCCGCCAATTGTTTGATGATTTCATCGGAAATACGAATATCCGCTGAATAATCCGCCGAAGCAATCCATAAACGTAGAATATCCGCACCCATTTGATTGATAATTTTCTGTGGTGCAACCACATTGCCCTTGGATTTGGACATTTTATTGCCGTTTTTATCCACCACAAAACCATGCGTCAACACTGCTTTAAACGGTGCTACACCGCGTGTACCCATTGATTCAAGTAAGGATGATTGGAACCAACCACGATGTTGATCGCTGCCTTCCAAGTATAAATCGGCAGGGGATTGCAAATCAGCACGTTGTTCTAAAACACAAGCATGCGTAGAACCTGAATCAAACCACACATCCAAAATATCCGTTTCTTTTTCAAACTTTGAGCCACCACAATCAGGACATGTTGCGCCTTGTGGTAAGAAATCAACGACATCTTTGGCAAACCAAACATCCGCACCAGCGCCTTCAACATGCTTGGCAATGCCTTCTACCACGGCGGGTGTTGTTACAGCATGCGAGCCACATTCACAGCGAATGGCTGTAATCGGTACACCCCAGTTCCGTTGACGCGAAACACACCAATCAGGACGTTGCTCAACCATGCCACGAATACGATTTTCACCCCATGCAGGTGTCCATGCGGTTTCTTTGATAGCGGCTAAGGCTTTATCGCGTAAATCATTTTTATCCATCGAAATAAACCACTGCGGTGTCGCACGGAAAATCAATGGCTTATGACAACGCCAGCAATGCGGATAAGCATGAATGATTGAATCGCTTGCCAACAATGCGCCACAGCTTTGCAAATGCTCAACCATGATCGCATTGGCTTTATAAACATGCTGACCTTCAACGATCGGTGTTCCAGCCTCAAAAATACCGTGATCATCAACTGGATTAAAGGCTTTAATGCCATATTTCAAGGATACTTCGTAATCTTCTTGACCATGACCCGGCGCGGTGTGAACACAACCTGTACCTGCTTCCAGCGTCACATGATCACCCAGTAAAATAGGCGCATCTTGATCCAAATAAGGATGACGGAATTTGCGATTTTCTAATTGAGAACCTTTGAAATGGGCAATCACGTCACCTTCAACATGAATATCTTTTAAAACACCCTCAACAAGGGCTTCCGCAAGAATGATGATTTCACCCACACCTAGATTTTTACATGCGTCGGCTTGGCTGATGCGTAATGCCACATAATCAAGATTTGCGCCGACTGATACCGCTAAATTAGCTGGAATTGTCCAAGGTGTTGTTGTCCAAATCACCACCGATGTCTCAGCGGTGAGCGCAGGATCGATGTCTGTTAAATCTTCGCCTGCTTTGAATTTTACAAAAATTGATAACGATGTGTGGTCTTCATGTTCCACTTCAGCTTCCGCCAATGCCGTGGCACATGAAACGCACCAATGCACAGGTTTAGCCCCTTTATACAAGCCACCATTGGCTAAGAATTTACCAATTTCACGCACGGTATTCGCCTCAAAGGCATAATCCATCGTGACATACGGATTGTCCCAATCGCCTGTGATACCCAAACGTTTAAATTCTTGACGCTGAATATCAACCTGACCTTTGGCATATTCACGACATTCAGAACGAAATTCAGCATCGCTAATGTCTTCTTTTTTACGTTTCTTTTTCTTGAATTTTTCTTCAACTTTTAATTCAATCGGCAGACCATGACAATCCCAACCTGGAACATAAGGCGCATCAAAACCCATCATCGTGCGTGAACGAATCACAATATCTTTGAGTACTTTATTGACGGCATGACCGATATGAATCGAACCATTCGCATATGGAGGACCATCATGCAAAATAAACTTCGGCGCATCTTTGCGTGCTTTACGAATTTGTGCGTAAAGGTTTTCTTCTTCCCATTTTGCAAGGCGTTTAGGCTCATTGACGGGCAAATTACCACGCATCGGAAATTTTGTTTTTGGCAGAAAAACAGTCGTTTTATAATCAAACTTTTCTTGACTCAAGAGAAACTCCAATCTGTATTCATCGCATTTGGTTTTTTGCGACACCTTAGGCAAAAGACAACAACTTGTCTCACAAGGGCTGCGAAAATAAATCATCATCCCAGTTGTGCGAAGGATAAAAGTTAGCATTTAAGACGCAACATTTGGCGCATATAATCATTTAACTGATGTTACGCATAACGTCATTCACATGGTCTTTTAATCGAAAATATCGAAGAACATTCATATCACTCTGGAAGTGCGGCTTTAGCCGCGCTGAATGAAGTATCAGGGCGCGGCTAAAGCCACACGTCCAAAAGGTGTTCAATGATCAACCAAGCTAGAATGACGCTTTTTTTTCAGCAAAGTGCGTAATATCAGTCATTTAAGTATGAAAGTATCGTCATACCCGAGTTCTTTTATTGGGTATCTAATGTTTGAACCAAAAGACCCTCGACACAAGCTCTCGAGGGTGACGGTCGAGTGATGGTGAAGTCATATGCTCACAGCATACTTGAATGACAATAGCATGGTTAGCTGATTGATACAAAAAATGAGCGAATGTTGAATTGGTTGGGGAACGTGGATTCGAACCACGGTTGGCGGAGTCAGAGTCCGCAGTCCTGCCGCTAGACGATTCCCCAAGAAAGTGGCTCGCAATGTATAAATCTTATGGCAGGTGTCAATTGATTATAGACTGTTATGGTTCGCAGATGAATCATATCATGAATACATATGGTCGCCCTCCTTTAACCTTGCTTCGTGGCAAAGGCAGTCGGGTTTGGGATGACCAAAACAATGAATATTTGGATTTTGTAGCAGGTATTGCCGTGAATACCCTCGGTCATGCTCACCCTCGATTGGTGCAAACCATCGCCCAACAAGCAGCCACCATGTTGCACTGTTCCAATTTATATCATATTCCCAAACAAATTGAGTTAGCGGAACGTTTATGCCAATTATCGCAGCTCGATCGTGCGTTTTTTTGCAATTCAGGTGCAGAAGCCAATGAATCCGCCTTAAAATTAGCGCGTAAATATTTTTATGACCAAGGCGTGAATCGTTTTGAGGTGATTACAGCCACCCAATCTTTTCATGGGCGCACCATGCAAACCATTGCCGCTACAGGGCAAGACAAAGTCAAAGTTGGTTTTGAACCGCTTCCCATAGGTTTTAAACATATCGCGTTGAATGATATTCATGCGCTCACGCAAGCCATTGATAAGCATACGGCTGCGATTCTTTTGGAACCATTACAGGGTGAAGGTGGCGTAAACCTAGCCACGCCTGCATACCTGCAAGCTGTTCGAGCTTTGTGTGATCAACATGGTATTTTATTGATTTTAGATGAAGTACAAACGGGCATGGGTCGCACAGGCAGCATGTTTGCCTTTGAACAAGCCAACATTCAACCTGATATTTTAACCTTAGCCAAAGGCTTGGGCGGTGGCGTACCGATTGGTGCGATGTTGGCAAAAAAAGCTGTCGCAAGTGCATTAAGCCCTGGTACGCACGGCTCAACGTTTGGTGGAAACCCACTGTCTTGCGCAGCAGCACTCACCGTTTTAACAGTCATTGAAGAAGAACATCTATTGGAAAACGTCTGCGAAAGAGGTCAACAATTACGCCAAGGTTTGGAGCATTTGAAGGCACGTTTTGATTGCATTGACGAGGTTCGGGGGCAGGGTTTGCTGCTTGGTTTGGCATGCAACAAGCCTGTTGCCCCACTGATTGAATGTTGCCGTCAACATGGCTTACTGGTGTTACCAGCTGGGCCGAATGTATTGCGATTTCTTCCACCATTGAATATTAACACATCAGACATTAACGAAGCCTTTCTTTTGCTTGAAAAAAGTCTGAATGAGGTCACAACATGAGGCATTTCCTCACATTATTGGATTTAAAATCCTTTGAAGGAACGCAAATCCTTGAGCGTGCTTTTGAGCTCAAAAATATGCAAAAAGAAGGCAAATCCCACCGAACCCTAGAAGGGAAGACGTTGGCAATGATTTTTGATAAAGCCTCCACACGAACCCGTGTATCTTTTGAAACGGGTATGTATCAATTGGGTGGTCATGCCTTGTTCTTGGATTCAAAAAGCACCCAATTAGGTCGTGGTGAACCCATTGAAGATTCAGCGCGTGTCATTTCTAGCATGGTTGACGCAGTGATGATTCGTACCTTTGACCAAAGTATGGTGGAGAAATTTGCTCAATATTCTTCAGTCCCTGTGATCAATGCGTTGACTGATTTAACCCACCCATGCCAAATTTTAGCCGATGTCATGACCTATAAGCAGCACAACGATAGCATTCAAGGTAAAACTGTTGCATGGGTTGGTGATGGCAACAATATGGCACATTCATGGATCAATGGCGCGACTGTTTTTGGTTACAATTTGAATTTGGCTTGCCCTGAAGGTTATTTGCCTGACGCATCCATCCTTCAACATGCTCGCGATATGGGGGCAAGTATTGAAGTCACACAAGATGTTTTGGCAGCCACCGCAGGTGTCGATTTGGTCACCACTGACGTATGGGCTTCGATGGGACAAGAAGAAGAACAAGCAGAGCGAGAACAAGCTTTTGCCGATTACATGGTGAATGACACCGTAATGAGAATCGCAAAACCGACTGCCTTATTTATGCATTGCTTACCTGCTCATCGTGGTGAAGAAGTCGCTGCGAGTGTCATTGATGGTCGGCAATCTGTGGTGTGGGATGAAGCTGAAAATCGTCTTCATGCCCAAAAAGCTTTGTTAGAATTTTTATTAATACAATAACTGGAGTACGCATGTCTAAACAAAATGTAAATAAAGTTGTTTTAGCCTATTCAGGAGGGCTTGATACCTCTATTATTTTAAAATGGCTGCAAGATACCTATCAATGTGAGGTGGTAACATTTACAGCCGATATTGGTCAGGGTGAAGAAGTCGAAGATGCGCGGGTGAAAGCAAAAGCTTGCGGTGCATCGGCTATTTATATCGATGATTTAACCGAAGAATATGTGCGTGATTTTGTATTTCCTATGTTTCGTGGCAATGCCATTTATGAAGGTGAATATTTACTCGGAACATCGATTGCTCGCCCATTGATTTCCAAACGTATGATTGAAATTGCCAATATCGAAGGTGCTGATGCCGTCGCTCACGGTGCGACAGGTAAAGGCAACGATCAAGTCCGTTTTGAATTAGGGTTTTATGCCTTAAAACCTGATGTTAAAGTCATCGCACCTTGGCGTGAGTGGGATTTAAATTCGCGCAACGATATGTTGGCATATTGTAAAAAACACGGCATTGAAATCGAACGCAAACGCGAAGGTAGTAAATCTCCTTATTCTATGGATGCCAATTTACTGCATATTTCTTATGAAGGTTATGATTTGGAAGATCCTTGGGCTGAACCTTCTGAATCCATGTGGCGTTGGTCTGTCTCACCTGAAAATGCACCCAATGAAGCTGAATATATCGAATTGACCTACCAAGGTGGCGATATTACTGCCATCAACGATGTCACCATGACACCTGCTCAAGTGTTGCGTGAATTGAATCGTTTGGGTGGAAACCATGGTATTGGACGTATTGATATTGTGGAAAATCGTTATGTTGGCATGAAATCACGCGGTTGTTATGAAACCCCCGGTGGCACAATTATGCTCAAAGCCCATCGTGCGATTGAATCCATCACTGTGGATCGTGAAGCGGCACATTTGAAAGATGAATTGATGCCGCGTTATGCAACACTCATTTATAATGGTTATTGGTTTGCACCCGAAACACGCATGATGCAATCAGCGATTGATGCGTCACAAGCCACCGTGAATGGTACGGTGCGTTTAAAACTGTATAAAGGTAATGTAATCGTTCTTGGTCGCAAATCAGATAATTCTTTGTTTGATGAACGTTTATGCACCTTTGAAGATGATGAAGGCGCGTATAATCAAAAAGACGCAGATGGATTCATCAAGTTAAATGCGTTACGGTTGCGTATGAATCAACTCGCGGGGAAATAATATGAATGCAACAACACACGATAAAGGGTATGCCACGCCTATTCGCATTTTTCACACTATTTTTGCATTGTGCATGATGACACAATTGGCCATCGGCGAATTGATGGATGTACCAGAAGTGGATGATGATCATGATGAAGCCAGTATCGCTTGGGTCACGCCAGCTATCGCACATGAAAGTCACCATAACCTTGTCCATGAAGGACCTGTGGAAGAAAGCTTAGGTTTTGAAGTGCATGAATTTTTAGGTTTGACCATTGCCGCTTTAGTGGTGATTCGCATCCTACTTGCCATGACCAACTTACCTGGTGCCAATTGGCGACATCTTTTCCCTTGGGTATTTGCTTCAGGTCGCAAGCAATTGGCTGATGAAATTAAGTTGCAAATGTCGGGTTGGAAATCCATGAAACTTGCACCACCTGAAGATGGCGAAGCTGTTGCCCGAAGTGTCCATGGTTTGATTGTTTTATCTGCCATTATCATGGGCATCACTGGAACGCTCTTGTATTTTGGCTGGAGTATTACCGCACCACAAACAGATGCGATTGAATGGATTGCATCGATTCATGAAACAGTGGTCGGTGGTTTAGAAGCATTGTTGGGTGCGCATATTTTGGCTGTTATTTTACATCAACGCCAAGGTCATAATATTATTGCACGCATCAAACCCGGTGCTTAAATTGTAAATCGCGCACTCTTTTAGAGCGTTGTTGAAGGCGTAGGTCGACTTTGTTCGCCTGCGCCTTTTTTTATTTTGACTAAGTTGTATGCATTATCTTGGAAGTACGGCTTTAGCCGTGCACTGATACTTTATTCGGCGCGGCTAAAGCCGCACTTCCAGAATGATAAACATACGCAAGACCTTCAACCTTTAAGCCCTACCTCTCCAGATTCTTTTATGACGATATGTTTGGCTCCGCATACAGAACAATGAAATCGATGTACTTCCTTTTGCAAATCATCAAGCGATGTAAACGGCGTTCTTGGTAATATCTTTGCAACATCCTGCTGAAAATCACTATGCTCACAATACAGAAAAAAAGTTTGTTTATTTTTTGGCATCTTCTAACTCCAAATATCTAATAGTGTTGTACAAATGGAAAGGTTACTTTCATGGATGATATAGTCATTCAAGTATCGCTATCCACATAAAATCCACATCCTCTTTGTCATAGAAAAGCATCTAAAACCCGACATACTGCGAACGCCAAGCATAGAGATACACCATCAGCCAAGGAGAAAATCATGAGTTTTCATGTCATCAGTTCCAACAAGATGGAAGATTTAATGCAATGTATGGGGCAAACATTACTTGCTGATCCATTAAGCGATCCCTTGAGTCCTGACATCATTCTTGTCTCGGGAATGCCAATGCAACGTTGGTTAGAACTAAAGCTTGCTGATGTGATGGGCATTCAATGCAATATTGATTACCCCATGCCTGCTTCTTGGTTGTGGTCGTTGATTTCAAAAAACAGTGGGCAAAGTGATGCTTTATCACGCGAATCATCGGCTTGGCTTATTTTTCAACATTTGCCCGACTTATTAGAACACGATGAATTTTCTCCCTTACGCCATTATTTACAAGGTGATAGCGATGCAGTGAAACGTTGGCAGTTGGCAGATCATATCGCCGATACATTGGATCGTTATCAATATTATCGCCCTGATATGATTCGTCATTGGAGTGCTGGCGGTGGAAAGGATTGGCAAGCAAAGCTTTGGCGAACTTTATTGGATGACATAGGGCAACATCATCACCGTGTTTCCATGATGGATCAATGGCAAAAAGATTTGGCACAAGGCTCGAAAGAAGCCTTACAAGCCTTGCCCAAACGCATCAATATATTTTGCATTTCAAGTTTGCCACCCTTGTTATTGGGATTATTTCAACAACTCTCTGAATCCATTGATATTTATTTTTATCATACCAGCCCGACCTCAATCTATTGGTCGGATTTAATGTCCGAAAAGACAGCGGCGAAGAAACGACTCGAAGATCCCGATGAAGACATGTATTTGGAAACAGGGCATGAGCTTTTGACATCATGGGGTCGGCAAGGTCAGATTTTTCAAGATTTATTACTCAATCATGATGCCTTACAAGCCTTTGAACATGATGGTTATCGTGATGATTTCCCTGATTCCACTTTGGGCAAGCTGCAACACGACATTTTTCAAACCATACGTACTCCAAGCCATGAGCAAGCTATCGATGCTTCCGTGGCGATTCATGTCTGCCATAGCCCTTTGCGCGAATGTCAGGTATTGCATGATGAATTGTTAAAGGCGTTTGAAAGCAATCCTGATTTAAATCCTGAAGATGTGTTGATCATGATGCCCGACATCAATCTTTATGCACCTTATATCAAGGCTGTATTTGAACGGGGAGAATATGCTCAGAAATCCGTTCGACCGTATATTCCATACAATATATCTGATGTATCTATCAGCGATGATAAACCTTTGGTGCGAACCTTTCTGACGCTTTTAAACCTGCCCCATAGCCGCTTCACACGCAGTGAAGTCGAAGCCATGTTGGATATTCCCGAGGTATGTGAACGCTTTTCTATCGATGAAGAAAGCATTCCAAATATACGGAACGTTTTGGAACAACTAAATGTTCGCTGGGGCATTGATGCTGAACATCGTAAGCAAATGGGCTTACCCAACGATGATATGCATACATGGCGACAAGCTCGACAACGTTTCCTCACATCGTATGCCATGAGTGGTTCAAGCGAGCTTTGGCAAGGCATTGCCCCCATTGAACTCAATCATCAAGATGCCATGTCGATGGTTCATTTTTGGCAAATGGTTGAATGTATGGATACGTGGCATCAAACATTAAGCCAAGCCCGAAGTCCGCAACAATGGCAAATGGATTTGCAACAGATGTTGCTGGATTTCTTTGATGATGCGGAACAGCACGATGAGTTCAACCATATCTTGGATGTGTTGGAAAGTTGGGTAAGCAACGCCCATGATGAGCTTATTAGTCATGCTTTACTGGTGCATTGTTTACAGCAACGACTGGGCGAATCGGATGTTCCCAATCGATATTTTTCAGGTGGCGTGAATATTTGTGGCATGCGACCCATGCGCAGTGTGCCGTTCAAAATGATTGCGTTGATTGGCATGTCGGATGCGGCTTTTCCACGCCGTGAACACCCCTTAGAATTTGATAACATGGCACAACAATGGCGCGCAGGCGATCCCATCAAAGGTGAACAAGATCGTTATTTGATGTTGGAAACCGTGTTATGTTGCCGTGAAAATATCTATATTAGTTATGTCGGTCGTAGCATTCGAGATAACAGTGTTTGCCAACCTTCTGTTTTGGTCAGCGAGTTATGTGATGAACTTCGTAACACCTATGGTGACGATACTGTGGAAGAAATCGTTCATCCCATGCAAGCCTTTTCAGCCGATAACTTCACCAAGCAACACGCTCATGATGCTTACTGGTGTACGATTGCCAACACATTGAAACAAGCTAAACCCACTCCATCCATCGCATGGGGAACAGATAAATTGCCTGCTTTAGACATCGACCATGTAAGCTTGGAACGCTTGATTCAATTTGTGAAACATCCTGTGAAGTTTTTTATCAATCACCGTCTGGATATGTATATTCATGATGAAGATGAATCGTGCGATGATGAACCGTTTGCACTCAACCATTTAGAAGCGTGGATGATTAAGAAACGTTTATTGGATAGTTATTTGCAAAACCAATCGTTGGATCAAACGCGTTTCAAAGCCGAAGGTTTATTACCGCATGGCATGGCGGGTCAGGCTGAACTCAAAGCCCAACAAACCGCTGTTGAACCTGTATGTATGCAACTTGAAAACTATAACGGCAAAGAAAATCAAACCCAATGGATTGACCTGATTGTTTCGTGTGATGAAAAACCGCTGCATCTCACAGGGCAAGTTCGTCATTATATGCCCAAATTAGGTTTGTTACATGCCACACCATCCAAGCTCAAAGGCAAATATATTTTAAGCTGTTGCTTAGAACATTTGGCATTGTGCAGTGCCGAGATATTGCAAAAAAATGAGTGTAGTCATTTGCAATGCAGCGATAAGAGCATGCGATTTGAATGGATTGATTCAGACACAGCAAAAGCACATTTACACGTCTATATGGATGCCTACTTGCAAGGCATGCAGGAACCCTTACCTATCTTTGAAGGTGCAAGTTATGCTCATGTTTTTGAAGATAATAAAGTTCAAAGCAAATGGAACGGCAATGCTTACAATCATATCCCTGGAGATAAAGATGATGCCTATGTGGAGCTGATCATGCGTGATGTCGAGGAATCACCCATTGAGAGTCAAGCATTTAAAGATTGGTCCACAGCCTTTTACAAACCCATCAAAAATCTTGTAGAGGGAGACAAATCATGAATCCCATTATTTTAGATCCGAACACCACTTTATCCATGACCATGCAAGGCATTAAATTGATTGAAGCCAGCGCAGGAACTGGCAAAACATTTGCCATTGGCAATCTTTATTTACGCATGATTTTGCAAGGTAAACGCACCGAAGAAATCTTGGTAGTTACCTTTACCAATGCCGCCACTGAAGAATTGAGAGGGCGTATTCGTCAACGTATTCATGCGGCATTGAAGCATTTAGAAGCCAATATACCTGATGATTGCGAGGATGAATTACTTAAACTTTGGCACAAGCAGAGCAGCCAAGACGCTATTCAACACGCCCAACATCGCTTAAAAGTCGCCATTACCAGTATGGATGTCGCAGCGATTTACACCATTCATGCATTTTGCCAAAAGATGTTGACCGAACATGCCTTTCATTCAGGGCAAGCCTTTGATGTTGAGATGTTGACCGATGACAGCACTTTATGGGAAGAAGCCCTCAAAGATTGGTGGCGCAATCAAATTGCAGACTTAAATCAACAAGAATTTGCTTTGTTTCAAAGATCCTTTGCTTCGCTTGAGAGCTTAATCAGTTTAGAACAAGGTTTAAGACAGCCCAGCGTCACATTGCGCCCTGATACAACGGTGAACTTAAAAGAGCTTACCCAAAGTCTAAATCAATTCATGCAGGATTTAGGAACACTTTGGCAGCAAGAACGCCCAAAGATTGAAACTATTCTGTTATCAGGTGTCTTAAAACAACAGAACAAAAACTATAAAAAAGCCAATATTCCAAATGTATGCGCAACATTGGATGACTATTTTTCAGCTCCTGATATCAACCATATACCCGAAGCATTAGAGGCATTACGCTTAAGCGAGTTATCTGGGCGACTCAAAAAAGGCTACGATGAAAAAGATATTGATGCTTTGTTTTTTGTTCGCACGGATGAAGTGCTAAATAAAATCATCACATGTCTTAAAACTTTAAAAGCCTCATTGCTTGCCGAAGCCCATCGTTACGCCGATGAAAAAGTTTCCCAAATCAAACAACAATTAGGGCAACTTTCGTTTAATGACCAACTGGTTCATTTACAGCGTGCCATATCAAGCAATACCGCATTGGTTGAGGCTATTCGTCAGCGTTTCCCCATTGCTATGATTGATGAATTTCAAGATACAGACAGCATTCAATATGACATCTTTCGTCATGTATACCCATCCAAAGATGCACAGGAAGGACAAGAAACCAAACAGATTTTAATCATGATTGGCGACCCAAAACAAGCCATTTATAGTTTTCGTGGGGGTGATATTTTCACCTATATGCAAGCCAAAGAACATGCCGATGAACATTATACCCTTGCAAGTAACTGGCGTTCGACCCCTGCCATGATTTCCGCCGTCAATCATCTTTTTAAGCAACATGAAACGCCTTTTCTCTATGATGCGATTCCTTTTTTACCAGTTCAAGTCCCGAACAAAACGCATCCCTTGATGAGCTATAAAAATGAGCAAGTCAAAGCCCTTACCATGTGGGAAGTTCCATCTACAAGTGACAGTAAACCACTGCTCAATAAAGAGAAGGGACGAGATTTATTGCATAAATATGTCGCCAATGAAATTGCCACATTATTGCAGCAAGCTGAAGCAGGTGAGTTACATTTAGGCGAACGTGTCGTTCAAGCCAATGATATTGCTGTTCTAACTCGTGGGCATCATGAATCCTCCGCAGTTCGCCAAGCTTTGCAAAAACGCGGTATTGCAGCCGTTACCGCAGGCAAAAAGCACATCTTTCAAAGCGATGAGGCTCAAGGTTTATTCATCATCTTAAAAGCCATCTTAGAACACGATAATCCATCTCGACTAAGAGAGGCGATGAGTAGCTGCTTATTGGGTTATCATTATTTGACCATTCATCAGCAATTCAATACTGAAAACACGCGCTTTAAGTGGCAAGAAACCTTCAAACGATTGCATGATTTATGGGAACAACAAGGTTTTATGGTCATGTTTCAAAGCTTGTTGCGCAGCTTTGCGATGGGTGAATATTTGGCGAATCAAAAGGATGGTGAACGTCAATTAACCAATCTTTTGCAACTGGCTGAACTCTTACAGCAAGAAGCTCAATCGAAGGTCAGTATGATTCGTTTATTGACGTGGTTTGAAGACCAATGTCAGAAAGATGTAAACGCCAGTGATGAGGCGAAATTACGTTTGGAAAATGATGGTAATTTGGTACAAATCAGCACCATTCATGCTGCCAAAGGTTTGGAATATGCCATTGTTTTTGTCCCTTACCTTTGGGATTGCAAACCTCGAACCATCCAATCGAATCAATTATTAGCTTATTATGATGAAGCAGAACAACACCATTATCTTGAATTAAATGCCAATCCCAAGAAGTTAGGACACGCTGATAAGGAGCGTTTAGCAGAAGATATGCGCTTGCTTTATGTCGCCTTGACCCGAGCCAGTCATAAACTTTATGTGGCTTGGGGAACGATTGGTACTGATGCCCCCAAAAGCGCACTTACCCATTTGCTTGCCCCCCACTCAAAAGAAGAAACACCTGACAATGACAACATTGAGTGGCAAACGCTTTCGCTTGAAAATCCAGATGTTATTTCCTTGGAAAGCAAGCCACAACCGATTGAAACACTCCATGTTGAAGGTTTCTTAAGAAAGTTTACACACAACCAGAGCATCACCAGTTATACAAAACTGACACGTTCGATTCATCCTCAATTCACACCGATTGAAAAAGCAGAGGATAGTCAAGATGCCGTATTCAATCTTCCATCCAACCGAAATATGGGAATATGTGTGCATGCCCTGTTAGAAAACATGAATTTTCAAGATGACATCGACACGCAAAGCGATGATTTTCTACAAAAACATGGTGTCCGTTATGGTATCCATGTCGATCAGCATGATACGATAAAAGCGTGGATGAATGATGTGATTCAAACACCGTTGCACGATGGTTTATGCTTAAAAAACCTATCCAAAGCTCAACGTCTTAATGAATTGCATTTTGATATGGCTTTACCACAATTAAATATTCAGAAATTCAATCAAACCTTACAACAAGCCAGTGATACAGCCTTGCAAGATTTGGTTGCCGAGCATTGTCATGGTTATCTTACTGGTGAAATTGATTTGGTCTTTGAACATCACGGGCGTTATTACATTGCCGATTACAAAAGTAACCATTTGGGCAATCGATTGCAGGATTATCAAGTTCCATGCTTGCAAAACACCATCCTTAGCCACCGTTATGATGTGCAATATTTGATTTATACGGTGGCATTGCATCGCTATTTGAAACTTCGCATGGCGAATTATGATTATGAAACACACTTTGGCGGCGTGTATTATTTATTTTTACGAGGTATGCGAGCTGAACATGCTGGCAATGAGGGGGTCTTTTTTCATAAACCTTCCGCTGCTTTGATTGACACACTGGATCAGGATATTTTTGGCAAAGGAGCGAGCCAATGAGTCAAGCCAAGCAACAAGCCACTGAACAAGCCAGCTTAGAAAATAAACAAGGACTGGCTGAAATGTTTGCCGATTTTATGGTTAAAATGGCAGGTGGAGATACGCATGATTTATTGTATCAGACTGCTTTTTCTTTATCGAAACACGATGAACAAGGTCATGTCTGTCTCAATCTCAAACACTTGGCGCAGAAACCTTGGCATGATGGCAGTGGATTCGCGCCTGATATGGAAACATGGCGCACATTCTTGTTGCAAACCCCTTGTGTTGTGGATGCTGGCGATAATGCACCAATGATTTTAGATGGTGATTTATTGTATTTTCAACGTTTTTGGTCAGCTGAAAAACACGTCGCAGATGCACTGTTAACCCGATTGAAAAAACCTATAAACTTGGATGAACGAGGCTTAAAAGAAGGTTTAACACGTTTATTTGCCAAAAATACGCTAAAAAACAACGAAAAAATGGATTGGCAAAAAATTGCAGCGGCGTTAGCTGTTCGCCAACGTTTTTCGGTGATTTCTGGTGGACCGGGTACAGGGAAAACCACATCGCTGGTCAAGGTTCTGGCACTTTTATTAGAACAAAACGAAGATATGCGCATTCGTTTAGCAGCCCCCACAGGTAAAGCAGCCGCACGCATGATGGCATCGATTCGCTCGGCAAAACAAAACATCAGCACTGATGACACGATTCGCCGTTGTATTCCTGAAGAAGCCGCTACTTTGCATCGTTTGCTTGGCTTTTCACCACGTGGTTATCGTCATCATCACGATAATCCGCTGTTATTGGATTGTTTGGTGATTGATGAAGCTTCCATGATTGATTTACCCATCATGGCTCGCGTATTGGATGCCATACCTCAAGATGCACGCTTGATTTTATTGGGTGATCGCGATCAACTTTCATCTGTGGATGCAGGCAATATTTTGGGCGACATCACAGGGCATGGTCAAGCGCATGCGTACAGCCCTGACATGGCTCAAAAATTAGCCAACGATAGCCAAAGCAACATCAAGTATATCCCACACCAAGCCAGCGCCTCCCCTATTCAAGATAGCATCGCTTTATTGCATGATAGTTATCGTTTTACAGGACCTATTGCGGATTTGGCAACAGCGGTCAATCAAGGTGATGACGTATCCGTCTTTCAGATTCTACAATCCGATAGCAGCATGAAAGATAGCACCTGCGTTCATTGGCAAGCGGATAGTGACTTAAATGTCATCCTTGAAGCGGCAGCAAAACACTATAAAAAATACCTTCAATGCACGGATGTCCAAGAAGCATTGGCATGCTTTGAAACATGCCGCATCTTGTGTGCTGTGCGCCAAGGCAATGAAGGTGTGGAAACCATCAATCGCTTAATGCAACAGCATTTATTGGGCGATATGGAAGCAGGTAAAGCCGTTCATGGCATGCCTATTATGATTCTCCACAACCATCATGAATTGGGTTTATTCAATGGCGATACGGGTTTGTTGTGGAACATCGATGGAAGTTTACAAGCCTGCTTTTTTGATGTCTCAGGAGAAGCTCGATTTTTTCCACTGTATAGCTTGCCTCACTATGAACCATGTTGGGCGATGACCGTGCATAAATCGCAAGGTTCAGAATTTGAACATGTGTTTTTAATCTTACCCTCGCAAGAAGGCAGTCATCACATTTTGGGTCGAGAACTGTTTTATACTGCCATCACTCGAAGCAAACAATCCTTTCATCTGCATGCTAGCGCTGAAAATATCCGTACCTCCGTCAAGCAACGTATTTTACGAACCACAGGGCTCAAAAAACGCTTGGGTTGGTGAGTGCTGCATTCAAAATAAGTGAACTCATGTTACGCATACCATGATCTTTTCATCGGATTTCGGGGATGAACGTTGCTGTGTCTTCATGACTCTGGAAGTGGGGGGGGGGGCGGCCCCGGAGTAAGAAACGGGGGCGCGCCAGAAACCCCAGACAACCAACTGGAAAATAGTTTAT
>JAUZQM010000042.1 GCA_030950985.1 Mariprofundaceae bacterium
TTCTTATTTATTTCACTTGGTGCGGTTTACCCATCCTTTAATCACTTACCCCGGGGCCCATACCCCCCCACTTCCAAAGTATACCGAATTTAGAACCTAAGAGCCATAGGATGATGCATCTTTGTCACAAAGTGCGTAAGGTCAGTGATTTAAGTGGCTTGCTGCTGTTGCAACCAATCATAAACCACCATAAATGCCAAGACATGTTGCACATAACGCCTTGTTTCATTGAATGGAATCAGCTCCACCCATAAGGCTTCTTGCGTCATTGGCATGGATTTCTCCCATTTAGCAACTCGGTTAGGACCAGCATTATAAGCCGCAATAGCAAGGGCTTGTTGTCCATCAAATCGCTTCAACATATCGGCAATATAGAGGCTACCCAATTCAATATTATGTTTGGGTCGTGATAAATCTAAACCGTGGCGATATTGAATACGATGTTTTTTCACCACATCTTTGGCCGTTCCAGGCATCAATTGCATCAGCCCTCGCGCACCTGTTCGAGATTTAGCTTTAGGATTAAAGGCTGATTCTTGCCGAATAATACTCCAAATCATCGATGTTTTCAGTTTAGTCTGACTCGCGGCCTTGTTTACTTCTGCCTCATAACCCAATGGGAAACGGGCATCTAACATATCCCATTGTCCTGATTTACTGGCTGCACGAATGACTTGTTCATACCAGTCCCATTGCATAGCTAGCTGCATGGCTTCTTCCCAACGTTGTTTAGAAGCACCTTTTAAGGCTGCATACCATTCGGCATCTGCTTTTGAATGTTCTCCCCAGTAACGCCATTCATGGGCGCGTTGAATAGCTTGCTTGTTCAATAGCCATGTCATATCCATATCAGGCATAGGTTTTGCACCCATTTGATAAGCTTGATGCAAGTGATTGGCACTTAAAAAGCTATAATAACCACGTTCTAAGGCTGCTTGTTGAAACAGTAACTTGGCTGTTTTTGGTTGGTGTAATTGTTCCAAAACGTAGCCTTGCCAATAAAGCCAACGCGATTGAATTTGCTCAGATTCAGGCATGGATTGCATAGCATCCAGTGCTTTTTGCCACTGTTTATCCAATAATAACATGCGCAAAAACCACGCACGGGTTTCTTTGTTTTGTATAGATTGAGGCAATGATGACAACCATTTTTTAGCCAGTGCATGATGTTGTTTGGCAGCACGCACAGCTAAATAGCGTTGCAAACGTGATGTATCTTGCTGGTGAAGTTGGGGGGCAATACGTTCTAGCAATAACCATGCGCGTTCAATCTGGTCTCGGGCCAATTGGCGCAAACCATCGTTGGCAATCCATGCCATGATGTGAGGAGGTATATGATAGGCTTTACTGCTTAATAAGCTGTGTTCGGGCGATTTTTTAACGTGTTGCCATACATCCAACCATTTTTGTTCAGAAATATCCAAATATTGTTTGAGTCGGTTGAGCTTTTCCCATTGACCATGTTTAGCCCATATTAGGACACGCGCCCAAGCATCATCATGGCTTGGATGACCTGCTGAATACCAAGCTTTTACAAGCTGTTGTTCTTCTGTTGGAAGGCGTTGACCTTGCCTCCATTGCTTGGTTAGACCTTCAAGGGCTGCTTGTGGATGACCATTGTACCAATCCGAAAGAATGGATATGTCAGGATATTTTTTTTTATAATGTGTAAGTAATGCTAATTGTTCGGACACTTGCGGCCATTGCCCACGTTTTGCGAGGCTTTTCAGCCAAGCTATGCGTAAGTATTTTGTTTCAGGTAAATCCTCATGCTTATCCAATACTTTCGATACATCATAATCTTGTTCTTGTTTTACGTTTTCATAAGCTTGCCAGACATCAAGGTAGGGTGCTAAAGGATAATCGCCGAGATCATGTACAAGTTGTTTAAAGCGTGGTCTATCTTTCAATGCTAAAGCATCACGAGCTTGTTGAAACATGATACGTTGTTGCTCAAGGCGTATGTTTTGAATGTTTGTTGCGTTTGAAAGACAAGGTAATATCAAGATGCTTATCAAGAAAACCCAATAGCCCATCCAAGCAAGCATTTTGTGCATGTTCATATTTCTTTGCCCATTCCTATATTTCTATTTTTTGTAAAAAAAACATCTACTCCCTCGTCATGACTTTGCAAGCAGATTACCTTCTTCAAACATACCGCCATCTTTATCGGATTTTCCCTGAAGATATTCATATCAGACGACCCTTGATTCAAGTTTTTCAAAAACAAGGTGATGTAGAATCTATATTGGCGATGACTGAAGTGATGAGTGTCTATATTCATTTGAATGATGGTAATTATTTGGATGAATATGCCTGTATTTATCAATTAGCTTGAACATCCAGCATTGTTGATGAATATAAGTTGTTATTGGAGTTCCCTGATACGGTAATACGTGCTTTATGAAAAATATCTGAATCTTGATGAAGGTATGATGTTTACCTAAACTAATAGTTCCAAACCAAGGTGACCGCAGTTTCAGTATTCATTTTTTTGATACCAACAGGAACTTTCGATGTATGCTCCGCTGAAAATGAAATTTTACTGGATAATGCATCGCTTATTTTTTGTTGTAAGGCGGTGACGGAATGGCTTACAAAACCTTCTTTACCACCTTCAGTATTCAGTTCTTGTGATAACAAGGTGCTATCACTGACTGTCCATTGAATGCCAGTGGATAGTCGCCCCACCATATCGTTTGTGCGTGGAAATACGATAAAAACGCTTTGTCGTGCACCTACACCAAGCTCAGCCTTCCAATGAATGATATCATCATGAATCAAATCACGACCATAACCCACAGTCTCGGAAAAACGGGATCGAATACCTGTAAAACGATCGCTATCGGCAGCAATACGGCCAAAAACATAACTTAATTGCGATGTTTTCCAGTCCACTTGAAGGGATGCTGCATACTTCTCTGATGTTGTTGTGTTTTGATTACTTGAATTGAAAGCTGAACCTTCAATGGTTGTGCGTATCTTTTCAGCATGGTGTACTGCTTTCGCTTTTGTGTTTAATGTTTTCGTTTGGGTATTGCCACCTGTCTGAACAAACCCTAATTCGACATTCGATTGCCAAACCTTCTCATCTGCATGAGCTGTTGTTAGGTATAGCGCATACATAGCCAATAATAATATGAGTTTCACGTTTGTTATCTCCCTCATTTTTTTCGAAGCATAACATTAAAAAAGCCTGCCAAATATGACAGGCTTAAGAGATAAATTGACGTTGCCTTCTTTATTTATTGCTTCACATATTTCAACGCTTCCAAGTGATTGGGCATCCGCATCAAGACTTGACGGTAGGCTTGCATCGCCAATATTTTTTTACCTTGCCAAGCATAAGCACGCGCCAAATAGACCTGAGCTGAAATATCTGTGGGATAATACATTGCCATCACTTTGGCATGTTTGACTAAACTTTCCCACTGACGCAAACCTTCTTGACAGATTAACAAGCGAATATTCGCTGTATATTGGAAGGGTGATTGATCGATTACTTGGGTTAAATAACGGCTAGCCTCACGCCAGCGTTGTTGAGCCATCAACGGCAAGGCAATGCCCAAGCGTGCATCAAATGAACGTGGGTTGCGTTCTAATGCTGATTTATACGAACGAATGGCATCATTGAAATTGCCTTGCAAATAATTTAACCAGCCATAACGCAATAACACAAATTCACCCACATCTTGCGAATCACGAAGTGGGGAAATCACCGCCGCAGCTTTCTCATAATCGCCGTTGCTTTCAAGTTGATAGGATTGACTCCACACGCTTTGATTCACGTCAGATGCTTGTGCTGCTCCCATACACATCATCCATAATATACAACAGATACCTGTTCTTTTCATTGCTTTCATCACCACGCTCCTTTCACATCCAAATAAATATAACGACTATCATAAGTTTCAGAAATAAGTTTATTGCGAAAACGTTCATTGCCTGCTGCCAACATCAGATCCGCTGATTCAGAGATGCGCCATTGGCTTGCCAATGAGATTGAACCTTGTTGTACATCCGCAATATTATACACCGCAGCGGCATCCCCATCGACGGCATAAATACGTTGACCCAACAATGCACCAACATCCATTTTTTGCGGCATCCACGCGCTACGGGGTGCAAACCAATGCGTCCATTTGCTTTCCAAGGCTGTGGTAGTGGATGTATTTTGTGCTTGGTTTCACCCAATAGACTCGCATTTGTAACCAATCGGCGGCTTGATTGAAGCCCAAACCGACCGTGGGTGTGAGTTGAGAAACACTTAAACCTTTGGGATAGCTGGAATAAGCATAGCCTAAATCGGCATAAAAACTTTTACGATAATTCAAAAATGAGAGTTGGGGC
>JAUZQM010000043.1 GCA_030950985.1 Mariprofundaceae bacterium
GACTGCTACATCAAATATCGAAACAGGCATCTGTGAAACACTGCTACAAGATATGGAAGCACTCCCTCAAAAACGCGAGTTTATTTTTTAAGTCATTCTCAGATATAATACCCAAAGAAATTACACTTCTTATTCCTTATAAGCTAGAATTAAGCAAAGAAACGGAGCCTAAATGAGCAGGAATATTAGCCAAACGCTTGAGAAGCTTACTCTGACTTACTTGTGTCTTTACCTGCCTGTAATATTTCCACGAGTTGCTTAATATGTGTGGGTTTTGAGAGAGCTATGATATGGTCTGGTATGTGTGTGGGTAACATGCCTGAGTATAAAATAGCTTTTAAACTGGGGCGTATAGCATGAATGGAAGCAATAAGTTCCAATCCATCCATGGTGGGCATATTGTAGTCTGTGAGTATAGCTTGGTAAGCTTGAGGTTGGGTTTGAAACTGCTGCAAAGCTTGTTGTGGGCAGTTGTAACCAGAGACTTGAAAGCCTAGCTTTGTAAGCAATTTGATATAAGTTTCAAGTATCGCCTTATCGTCGTCAACCAATAAAATCATGGATTCCCCTCAGAAAGTTGCCGAAAGGTATTTTAAAGTGATGAAGGGTGACGGTAACTTTTATCACATGGCTTGATACGCTTTGTTATTATTGTGTTCCTTATTGAAAAAGGGGAGTGAAGTGAAAACTATAAAACTTGAACATAGATTCAATCGAAGTGATTTCCCAAAGGCTAAAGATGTGCAAATAAAAAAAAGCGATTTATTGCTTTATGAAGGTGAAGCACATCAAGGGAATTGTTTTGTGCTCTTAGAGGGAAAGTTAGAAGTTCGTTTGATTTCTGGCAATGGGCATGAAACCCTATTGTATTATCTATACCCTGGTGAGTTGGTGGGTGAGTTGGCGATGTTTGGTGAGCGGGTGCGTACGGCAACCATTACCGCGAGTCAGGATTGTCATTTATTAAGAGTTTCTTATCAGGAATTTTCCCAATGCATGAGAAACCATAACTTTCTTCAAAAAGTTACACATCTGTTTATGCAGCGTTATGTTCGCACACATGAAGTGGTGTGCCGATTGGGACAGCCGAATATTGGGATGAAGTTATGCCGCTATTTCAAATCATTGTCAGATCAGCATAAAATTGAAGATGCATGCATCAAGTTGCATTTACCCAGTCACTCAGAAATGGGTAAACTACTAAGCTGTCAACGTGAGACGATAACCCGGGAAATAAAAAAGCTAGTCGCTATGGGTGTTATTGAACCTTGTGATCATAGCTCTTGTATTTTAAATCGAAAGAAGGTGCATTTGTTTTTAGCGGATATGCTGGACTAGTATAGATAAGTTGTTTAATCATCACCATGAATACATGGTAAAATTCGACTGAAGACATCGCTTTGACCAATACCTTTAAGTGTGAGTGTCACGGCTGTAAAAGCATGGGATTGGCCTAGGGTTTGATGTACTGTTTTATCAATTAAAATTTCTCCAACTCGAGCGTTCGACTCTAACCTTGCCGCTA
Organism: Mariprofundaceae bacterium; assembly: GCA_030950985.1. Lineage (GTDB taxonomy): Bacteria > Pseudomonadota > Zetaproteobacteria > Mariprofundales > Mariprofundaceae. Next base: position 1,526 of record JAUZQM010000043.1, read on the forward strand.
AATTGACATGGCGACCAATCGCGGTAAACGCTCGGCGTTCATGTGAGCCTAAGATGCCCAATACAGCCTCACCAGATGCAATACCTACCCCAATACCCAATTGTTCTAAACCACTACTAAGGCGGTGTTGGTTTAATGTATAAATAGCTTGAATGATTTGCTTGGCGCTATGAAAAGCATCCAAGCAACAATGGTTTTCAGATGGTAGCACACCAAATACTGCCATGACACCATCGCCCATAATTTTATCTACCATACCATGATGCTGTAGAATCGCTGGCAGCATGCCATTCATGTAATCGTTGAGCGTTTGCATTACCATTTGTGCGTCATGTCGCTCATTGAAGGGGGTGAAACCACGGATATCGACAAATAATGTGGCGATAGTTTTGCGTTCACCTGCTGCATCAAGCTGCATCTCGCCCTGAGCAATGCGCTCAGAGACTTCATGCCCAATATAACGATGTAGGGTTTGTTTCATTTGAGCCTTGAGCAGGATAAAGTCGTTAGATATTTGGTGGTATTGCTGAATATTCAAGGTATTTTGGGTGACATCACAAAAGAGTAACCAATCATGATGGGGTTCACACAGGCCAAAAATATCAGTGTATTTTCCATCTTGCAGTTGTACTTGAGGCAGCTCAAAGCTTTCACTTATGGGTAACATGGCGATTAGAACATCAAAAACATCAGAGGCTTGTTGCCCTGCTTGCGGCATTTGCTGACAATAGTACTGCCATGCACCACCAACTTGAATAATACGTTCACTTCCTTTTTCAAGTTGTAACCATGCTGGTTCAAGTTGCTGGATAGTATGACTTGCAATATGCTGATACAGCGGCAAAGGAAGGTCTGTCTGGGTCATGGCTTGATAAGCATTTTTGTTAATTTTTGAAAAGATGAATCAACATGTTCACCCGTTTTAGCACTGGTGGTATAAATAGGATTACCATACTTTTTGAGTTCAGCTAAGGCTTGCTCATTGATGTCCCACGCATCCGACAGGTCATGTTTGTTTAATAAAAAAATATTTGGGATTTTTCCTATGTCACGATGTACACGCTCTAGAATTTCGTAGGCTGTTTGAATGGTTTCAGCACGCGTACCATCAATGACGGTGAGTATGCCTGCGCTACCACGCAAATAGCTATTGGTTATTTTTTTATATTTATCTTCACCATGGATATCCCAAATCATCAAGTTTACTGATGTATCATCGACGGTGACTACTTTTTTATCGATTTTAACACCCATGGTCGATAGGTATTTTTCCGAGAATTTACTGTATACAAATTGTGCGGTTAGGCTGGTTTTACCGACACCTGCTGCACCAAGAATGCATATTTTTTTTTGAATCATGGTCTATTGCTCTTGACTTCAAGTGCGAAGTGAATGACTTGAGAAGTATTCTCTGCATCAGTTTTATAAGAAATAACTTTGATATGTTGGCTAGCAATACCATGTTTTTCTAGCTCTTTTTGTATAGCCTTTAAGCGCAAGAATGTGATAAAATTCGCGGTATTGCTGTGTAAAGATTTAATATGCAGTTGGCTCTTGGACTCAGTGGTTTGCGCTTGCTTGAAAAGGAAAGCAGCCATGGTGATTTCTTTTTGGATGTCAGGTGAGACCTTAGCAATGCTATTAGGAAATATTATATTTATATTGTTGATACGTTTTTGTATGTCTGTCCAGCCTTCGGCGGTGTTTTTAAGGCTGTTGCTGTAAAAACTATGCACGCCATCGACCAACACGAACTGTTCCTGAGCTTGAGAAATCCATGCGCCTGTTGCTGAACCTGTTGCTGATAAGATGCCATGGCTAAAGCTTAGACTCACGCTGCTTGGTGGTTGTAGGCGTTTAATCGCAGCAGCCAAAATAGCATCTTCATCTATCCATGTTGCCACTTGATTGTCAAAGCGGTCAATACCTTCAAGTTGAATAGCTTGTTCGTTGGCTATATCAATCCAGTCTTGCTTGGCTTCACCCGTTGCCAACAGGGTTTGATTGGATAATGATAGTTGTACGGTTTGCGGTGGCTGCAAAGCCTTTATCGCGCGTTGGAGTATAATGTCATCGGATAAGGATACGCCTTGATCATCATAGGCAGAGATATAGGCAATATTTTTCACCTTTTGTTTGGCTTGATTCATCCAAGTATCGGTAGCACTACCTCGGGCGATTAACTTCATCTTTGGTGTGATGCGTAAGCGAATGCTTTGTGGTGGGCGTAAGGCTTTGTATGCTTGTTTGAGCACATAGTTGGGGCTATCGATAAGCGTGAGTTTGTTTTGATACTGTTTGATTTGCGGGAATTTTTGTATGTGTTGTTGGGCGTACTTTGCCCAATCACTGCTGGTTTTACCTGAAAGTGTAAGCGTGTCTTGCTCAAGCTTCATTTGAATGCCTGAATCGGGTTTTAATACTGCACGAATGCGTTCAAATAGGCTTAGCTCAGGTATAATACTACGGGTATCAACATCAGTAATACCTGCAATCAAAGGCGCTTTGTCTAAAGCCTGTTTTAGCCAAGCTTTGGATGCCTGACCTGAGAGCATCAGGGTTTCACCTTGCAGTGATAAGGTCATGCTTGGCGGTGGATTAAGTATGTGTGTGGCACGCTTGAGGATAAAGGGTGGTTCAAGCGAGAGGTAAGGCTGCAACGTGAGTTCAAGTTGCGCTTGAGGCAATGTTGTCTTTTGTAATATATCTAGGGGGTCATGGCTTAATGGGTCGCGTAGCCCTGTGAGGATATATTTATCATGGTGATGCTGAAATTGGGTAATGATGATGCCAGGCTCATCGCTTAATTGCTGCACATAACTTTCCCACTGTGCTTTTAGCTCAGCTTGCTGTTTATAACCCCATGCACTCCAAGCGATGATTGTTGCCATGATAGCAGCTAAAATCAGCAGGGGTTTAAAGGCTGAACCTTTTTTTGTTTTATTTTGATAATCAGCAACCAAAAGTGGCGAGAGGATAAGGTCTGTTGTTTCAAAGGGTTGGGTTTCACCCTCAAAATTTTGCAAGCTTTCATGGAACTCATGCTGTATATCTTCAATCGTCGTTTGCATGGTTTCACGCAGCGAAAGCAGTGGGTTACCACGGCATACCAAGGCTAAAACAACATCAGGCCCTTGCTCGATAAGCACTTGTAAATCACCCATACGCAAGCTTTCTATGCCTTGGTTTTCACTGCTTGAAAATGAGTCGTTAATAAAGTCTTGCACGGCAGTCAGCATGCTTGATACGACATCTGCATCTTCATGATGGCTTGGGTCTAGAGCGATATGTTTGAGCAGTAAACTCGTTTCTTTGTGGATAAGAAAAATCTGTTCAATACGGTAGTTTAAGGTGTTCAGCAATACAATTTCAGCAAAGGGTTTTCCTGTGCGGATAGCGTCCCAGCGCCAGCGTAAACCTTGAGCAGAAAAGGAGTGCTCCAGGGTTTGATTCATAGATTGCAGCATGCTTGCAATCGAGCTTTGAATGGCTTTGCGAATAGCGGGTCCCATCACGGGAAACAATGCATCGGAGAGCGGCTGAGGGTTTCTGGCAATGGAGGTTTTTAATGCCTCTTCAACCGCAGGTGTGAGCGCTTGACCCAGCTTGTTGTCACTGCGGCTTCGGATTTGCACGGCTTCAGCAAGGATTTTAGCAATTTCTTGGGCATGAAGCTCTTGGTTGTTTAAAAGCTCTTCTAATCTATCAATGCGCGTAGACTCTTGTTCAAACAAAAGTCTACGAAGTGCTTGCATGGCTTCTTCGTGCTGTTGGGTTGCGTCATTGCTCATTAGCGTATGGTTGTTAAAAGTCTTTCTTTATTCTTTCCCTTCAGGAAGTTTGAAATCACCATTGAGGCGCATGGCAAACTCGCTAAACATATCCGCCAATGCCCTACGGTCTGCTTTATCATCGCGTAGTTCTTCGGTGGATTTATCCAATGATGCTGAAAGTGTGTTACGTGCATTTTGAATTTCAGTCAGCAAAGACTTGGATTGTTCAAGTAATGCATCACGCAAGTCAGCTTGTGCTTGGGTGCTACTTTGTTGCAGTTGGCTAAGCTTTTTATCTTGTTCTTGGCTTTGTTTGTTTAATTCATTGCTGAGGTGACGTGTATCATCTTCACGCTCGCCTCGCTCGACTGAAATCGAGTCAGAGAGGCTTGAAACTTCTTGTTTAATATAATTTTCTAGCGTATCTAAGCGGCTATTGGTTTCACCCCGAAGCGAGTTCGATTCAGAAAGTAAACGCTCTTCTAAACGAATGAACCGTTTTTCATAATCACGCATTTGCGCGCCAAAAATAATATCGCGAATCTGGTCAACATTGCCAGTTTCCATGCTTTCTTGGTTGTTTGTATTCTTCTCTTTTGACACGATGTTTCCCCGCAATGATTATCTTCTTTATATTGTATTAAGTACTAACCACAACATAGCCTTATTAAGAAAGCAAGAGCCTATGGGTGTTAGTGATATATATATCACTAAACATAAGAGCCACTCATCCACTCAGACTTTTGCAGGTGGCTCTGAAGGTTAGCTATTGAATAAAGCAGCAGGTCAGATACAAGGTCTTGATTAGCGAATTTTATCGCTATTCGCTGTTGATATTCAGCCATTATTCACCCCTTTCCCTAACTTGGATCGATAGAAAAAGCCTCGATTGATTTTTAAGCAATACAAAACGCAGCCCCTTCTTTTCCACAAATGTACTATGGCTATAAAGTGAGGATTATCAACTATTAAAAATAGGGTTAAATCTTACAAACAACCAATAGGCCAGCTCTGTGCTGGTTTTTTTATGTCTAAGGTACGTTATTCAGATTCAAAAAAACATCGCACCTCAGCCACGTCATCCACAATACGTGCTGGCGGTAAATTATGCGCCACATCTCGTCCATAACGCTTGTGGTACAAGCGCGAGTCTAAAATCGCCATCACGCCCCTATCCTCGTTCGAGCGAATCAAACGACCGACTCCTTGACGTAATACAGCAATCGCCTCCGGCAGTTGAATATCCATAAAACCGTTACCGCCTTTCTTTTCACAGTGATGAATACGTGCTTGCAACAATGGATCACTCGGTGGTGCAAATGGCACTTTATCCACAATCACCATGGACAATGTTTCTCCAGGTACATCCACCCCTTCCCAAAAGCTTCGTGTACCACATAAGATAGAATGTGTATCATCTCGAAATTGTTCAAGAATTGCATCTCGACTTCCGCTTTTTCCTTGAATCAACACAGGCCATTGTAGGCGTTTAGCTAAACCTTCACCGATATGATTTAGCATGTACCACGATGTAAA
>JAUZQM010000044.1 GCA_030950985.1 Mariprofundaceae bacterium
CATCATCTTTGCGCGCGCCATCGCCTGCAAAATAATAAGCTTTATCGGAAAATTTATGCCAATATGTTTCCAAGAAACGTGCTTGATCACCCCAAATACCGCGTAACATGGAAGGCCAAGGTTTCGTTAAAACCAATAAACCGCCACCTTCTTTGACCTCATCACCCTGTTCATCCACCACTTTTACAAACACCCCTGGTAAGGGCAATGTCGCTGAACCCGGTTTAGTTGGTGTGGCAAAAGGCATCGGCGCAACCATGTGACCCCCTGTTTCCGTTTGCCACCACGTATCTACAATCGGACAACGTTCTTTGCCAATCACTTTATGATACCACATCCAAGCTTCAGGATTGATGGGTTCACCGACCGTACCCAATACGCGGAGTTTCGATAAATCATAACGATTGGGATAATCATCGCCTGCTTTAATTAAGGCGCGAATGGCTGTGGGGGCAGTATAAAACACACTGACGTGATGATCTTGGCAAAGCTTCCAAATCCGTCCTGCATCAGGATACGTTGGCACACCTTCATACATCAAGGTTGTCCCTCCGTTGCAAAGCGGGCCATAAACAGAATACGTATGACCCGTAATCCAACCAACATCTGCGGTACACCAAAACACATCCGATTCAGCTTTGAAATCAAAACTATATTGCATGGTTAAATGCGCCCATAACAGATAACCCGCTGTACTATGCACAATGCCTTTGGGTTTCCCTGTAGAACCCGATGTATAAAGAATAAACGAAGGGTGTTCCGAATCTAAAGCTTCTGCGGGGCATACATTGGACTGGCTTGCCAATGCTTCATGCCAGTCCACATCACGATTGTCTTGCCACGGTATATCATGGCCACCACGCTTCACCACCAACACATGTTTGACGCTGTCACAACCCTGATTCAAAGCATGATCGACCGATGTTTTTAAATCATGGACTTGACCACGTCGGTAACCTCCATCAGCCGTAATCACAAGACATGCACCTGCATCTTTCACACGGTCAGCCAATGCTTGGGCAGAAAACGCTGAAAATACCACCGAATGTGTCGCACCAATACGCATACATGCCAACATCGCTATCGCAGCTTCAGGAATCATGGGCATATAAATCACTACACGATCGCTTTTTTGAACACCCAAGTTTTTCAATGTATTGGCAGCTTGGCACACATCACTCAATAATGCTGCATACGAAATATGACGGACATCTCCGGGTTCGCCTTCCCAAATAATGGCCGTGCGTTCACCTAGACCGTTGTTGACATGCCGATCCAAACAATTTTCTGATAAATTAAGCTGTCCATCCGAAAACCATTGATAAAAAGGCGGATTTCTTTCATCCAATATTTGCGTAAATGGCTTTTTCCACAGCAAGTTTTGACGTGCCAAATCTGCCCAAGATTCTGTAAAATTTTGTTCAAAACGATCATGTATGGCTTGCCAATCTTGCAAGGATGAAAATGTTGTATCGGATTGCGGTGGCGAGAAAACACGCGTTTCTTCTAAAATAGATACCATATTATCTTGCTTCATAAAAATACCTCCAGCCCTTTTTACCCGATTGAAGTCTGGAAATATATTGCCAACAATCAAGTCATGCGTTCATATCATGTTTTTTACTGGAGATATACATGACTTACTGATGTTACGCATACCATCATCTCGTTATTTTTTAATCGAATTTCGGGGATCAACATTGCTCTATGTTCATTATTCTGGAAGTGAGGCTTTAGCCGCGCCGAATGAAGTATCAAAGCATCCGAAGAATTTACACGGCTAATATCAAGTTTTATTGTTATGATTGCTTATCTACTATCATTTTATTGGATGACATTGGTTTTACGTTTTATACCGATTGGTATTGCCTATGCAATTTGGTCAGGTATTGGCATTGTATTGGTAACCATGATTGGCAAAGTCCTATACCAACAAACCCCCGATTTGCCTGCCATTATTGGTATGGTACTGATTATTTCAGGCGTGATTGTTATTCATTTATTTTCTAAAACAATCAGCTAACTGGAGTCGCTTTCGCATACGGATATTTATATAATATTTGGATCAGATTTGATTCCGTCTCGATTGGCTGTTGTCTCAATTCGGAAGAATGCGCAAAATAGCTGCGGTGGCATGTCGGAAGTTTGTTGAAAAAACGGATGGCATGATATCTTGATGTGAACTTAATGGCTTCTGATGTGTTTAAAAGTGAACCTTGAATTATGTTTCAAATTTGTGATAATCCCTTCTGAGCATTGCTCATAATTAATTTCCCTTCTGGTTTGTGTCTTAGATGACTTATCTTACCAGTAAAGAAGCTTATTTTTAGGTCTTTAATAGGCGTTAATTCAACATAATTGGTGAGTTTTTCAATTGCCTTTAGAGTAAAAAATATAAAACGGTTTAAAGGAGATGAAATGCGTTGGTTTTTTGTGGTATGGTTGTGTTTGAATGGGATAGACAATGTTTATGCGGAGGCGTTGGGAGCTCCTAATGTTGCATCTCCCAGTAATATAGCCTTACGAACTGATATAAAAGATGTCACCAAAATAGCGAATGATCACTTGCGTGTGATGCGAGAAGAAATAAAAAAATCAGCGACAAAAAAAAGTATCTTTTCATTTTTTTCTTTTTCAATCACACCTTTAGATCAAGCTTTACTGAATGATTTGAATGATTATTTAAACGTTTATGGGCAAAAATCACTATCGGTTGAGGCAGTTCAATTAAAAGCCATCTTACATAACCGAATGAATCAAAATGAAGCTTTAGCTATGGATTTTTTGACCATTATATCCTCATATTCAGGCTCTCGTTATGAGAAAGCATCTCGTAAGGGACTGTCGGATTTATTGAATGATAAACTTAAATACCATAAAGCTGTGATCGATGATGTATTAAAGCTTGATTTTTCAGCCATGCCAACTAAAAAAGATCGTTTATTTGCGTTGCTCAACGGTTTATCATCCATTGATAATAAAGATTTTAATCCAGTGATTGCAAAAGCATGTTCTCAATTTTTGGTGCATTATCCTGATAATCATAAAAATGATATCATACAAAATATTTTAGCTGCCCATGCTGGTAAAAATTATCACGTGGCTATGTACCACTATAGAACGTTATTAATGATTTATCCTCAAAGTCATTTACGTCCCAATGCTTTGTATGGTATTGGAGAGATTCAACGCACTGGGCTTAAAGCCTATGAAGATGCAGTGAACAGTTATAAGCAAGTGATTAAACAATTCCCCCGTTCTAATGTTGCCAAACAATCGTATATCAAATTGGCATTAACCCAAAGCAAATACTTGGGCTTGTACCAAGAAGCCTTGATGACCCTGAATACAGTTGTAGAAAAATATGCTGACGATCCTCTTGGCAAACAAGCGTTGCAAATGTTGGGTGAGATTTATTCCAAAAAAACCAAAGAATATGCAAAAGCCGTAGAATCATATCGTAAATTATCTACCATTTTCTCGGGTGATGATGGTTTAGAAGCGTTACAAGAAGCTGAAAAAATAGCCTCATCATCCATGCGTAATTATGCCTTACTGATTGCGATTGATGAGCAGTTGATTCGAGATTATGCGAATAATCCACTAGCACCTGAAAAAATGATGGATATTGCGAATATTTATGATAAAAAATTAAAACAACGATCATCCGCCATTGCAACATATCAGCGTGTGATTGAATCTTACCCTAATAGTAAACAAGCGAAGAAAGCATCATCTAATATTCGTAAACTTGAAAAACCTGGAGGAAACTCAGGGTTGTTTTAAAATGGAAGCAGTAAGCTGTTTATTTCCTCAAGGCGGTTTATCCAAGCCGCTTAGAGGATTGTATTTGGAACAGGAACTACATAAACAAGCCGCCGTTGATGATGTCCTGATTTATAGTAATTATATTGTTTCTTTGGATGGGCGTATTGCCTTATGGGATTCGAGTACAGATGACTTTTCAGTACCCAAGTCGATTGCCAATGCGCGAGACTGGCGTTTATATCAAGAATTAGCCGCGCAATCCGACATCATGTTGACATCGGCACGTTATTTCAGGCAATTGGCAAAAGGGTGTGCGCAAGATTTATTACCTGTGGGAAAAGGTAAAAATCATGATGATTTACATGCTTGGCGTAAACAGCAAACACTAACAGCGCAACCTGATGTGATGATTGTTTCATCAAGTTTGGATATTCCTTTGGAAAGTCTTGCGTATGTTTCAGATAGGAAAGTTTGGGTGATGACCACATCTCATGCAAGTGCGGAACGAAAACAATCATTGCAAGCGATGGGGGTCACGATTCTCATCGGTGGTGAAAGCTCTGTGCAAGGGGATGTATTGAAGAAACACTTGATTGATTTGGGTTATCGCAGTGCATATATGATTGCAGGCCCTCAAATTCATCATATGTTACTTCAAGCAGGTGTATTGAATCGTCTATTTCTTACAACGCACTTATCTTTGCTCGGGCATGATGCTTTTCATACCTTATTGAAGGGTGAACTAAAGCCTATTGCCTGTGAATTGTTATCGCTTTATTTGGATAGTCAGGGTCAACAAATGTTTGCTCAATATCACATAGCTCATACCTAGCAATACCTTCGCCAAAATAGTGCTATTTCAGCTCGTATTAACCATGAATTTCATTGAAATCTTATTAATCAGTTCATGAATAAAAATACGTTCGGCATTTTCCCTACATAATTTTAATGTTTCTTGGACTTGCTTGCGT
>JAUZQM010000045.1 GCA_030950985.1 Mariprofundaceae bacterium
TTATTATTATATGTATTCATGGAATATAGTATGAACGCCCCGTGATCTCTATTGTCATCTTCGAGTGCTTGTATCGAGGATCTTTTGTTTCAAATGGTAGATGCCCAATGAAAAATATCTGGCTTAGCCTCCGTTAAAACAGGGGTATTATAGTTTTTCCAGTAACAGTGATCATTTGCCAACATTTATTGTATGGCTAAAAGATCACTTTTACTTGAAATATTAGTTTCTAAATAGTAAGAAACGCTTGTATATAATTAGGAAAATAATAAAGGACCGATATCCTTTCATCCGCGCTTTGGCGAAACTAAAAAATCATCTTTTAATGAATGAGAAGTTCGCGCAATGCTTGAAACAATACACGAGATGAACGTGGGGGTTTACTTTGCTCTGCTTCTTTTCGGGCATTACGAATCAATTGACGGATACGCCCTGCATCGGCTTGAGGATAGGCTTCCATAAGTTGGGTAAGAGCATCAGGGTTATCACCATTCAATAAACGTGTGCGCCATCGTTCAACATGGTGAAACTGGGCATTTTCTTGTTCTGTACCGTATTCCACATCATGCACCGTCTTTTCCAAGGCTTCTGTTTCCATACTGCGCAATAATTTCGCCACAAATTTAAAATGACGTTTACGCGCGCCATTTTGGTGAATATTTTTCGCATCCAATAATGCGTCCATGAGTTCTTCGGGTAAATTCATATGTTGAAGTTTGATGACTTCAAATTCCGCTAATTTTTTGCCCAAATCCAATATTTTTATGGAATCACGTCTTAATTGTGATTTATTGGGGCGAATGACATAACCATCTTCATCATAACCTTCGCCATAGGGAAATTCTTCATCAGTAGGTACTATATCGTCAAATCCATTCATACGCCGAAAACTATGTAATTTATGCTCATCAGGCACGCATCTTTCATAAAAAATACGTTTGCTCTATGTTTAGACTCATTTTTTCTCAACCTTGGAGTAAGTTTTATGGACATTGATTTTTGGCAACTGCTCGCATCGATGGCTGGCATTGCATTTACCGTTGGCTTTATTGATCAAATTCGGATTACCTATAAAACACGCAATGTACATGGTTTATCCATGATGCAATGGTTGGTTTTTTTCGCTGCTTCTGCTGTTTTTACTGCCTATTATGTTCACCTTGAACAATGGCTCATGGTGGTCGTTTCGATTTTTGGCACGCTTTGTTGTTTGATGATTGTATCGATGATTGTTAAATATAAGGAGACATAAATGCAAGAACGTATTGCGGTTATTTTCGATTTTGATGACACCTTAGGCCCCGATAGCACCACAGGTTTTTTAAATCATGCAGGCTTGCAAGATATTGAAACTTTTTGGCAAGAAGTGGGGCAAATGATGGCGGATGATTGGGATCCTGTCCCTGCTTATCTTAACCATATGATGGAAGCTCAAGACGATGGTCGGATTCAACATTTAACACGCGATGCTTTGAAAATATGGGGAAAGCAAGTGCCGTTGTTTGAGGGTGTCGAGCAAGTATTTCCGTTGCTGCGTGAGATTGCTTATGAAGCGAATCCCCGCGTGAGCTTGGAATTTTATTTGATTAGTAGTGGTATTGGTGATGTATTGCGGCATACCCGTATTGCGCATGAGTTCACGGATATTTGGGCATCGGAATTTGATTATGATGCACAAGGTAAGGCGGTTGCAGCGAAAAAAATCATCAGCTTTACCGATAAAACCCGTTATATTTTTCATATTCAAAAAGGCATTATTGGTTCAACATCACGGGGTAAACCTTTTGCTGTGAATAAAAAAGTACCAATCGATCAGCTTCGTATTCCTTCACAACAGATGATTTTTGTGGGTGATGGTTATACGGATATACCTTGTTTTTCACTGATTAAAAAGAATGGTGGCATCCCCATTGCAGTTTATGATCGTCAACACACTGAAAAATGGGGTAATGCGTTTCAATTTGTTGCGGATGGCAGGGTTTCCAACTTATTATCGGCTAATTATCAGCAAGGATCCGATTTGACCAACTTCCTTTCTATGGCAGTACGCAGCATGGCGGAAAGTATTGCTCTATCGAGCAGTGCTTATCAACGTTAAGGTTTCAAACATTAGGTGCCATAAAAGATTGCGGAGATGACGTTACGGTGTGTTCACAACACTTCTAAAGCATGCGGAATTGAAGCATAGGATGCCCCTTCTTTTTCATCCAAGCACGTAACATCAATGAATTATTCTAAACCCATGTTTTCATCAGCATAAACGGCAATGCCATCTGCATCATCATCATAAATCAGTTGCCAATCTTCATGAGGATGCATGGTAAACGATTTGATGATGCCTTTATGGTCAATCTCATGGTGATCTTGATCTGTCATTAGAATTTGACATGTGCCAGCTAAGATTAATTTTGTTTGTTTGATATGCACAGATATTTGGCAATTCACACCGGAATCTGAAAATACCCCTGCATGATCACGCAAAACATCATTGGAAACATTCAAAATATCACCATTTTTTAAGCCTAAAGTATGATTGATGGCAATAAATTGTGCTTTACCGAATGTTGCAGCAATAATATCAGCGCCATTGATGGTTTTGGGGTAAATAAAATCATCATGAGCATGTAGTTTATGAAAAATAGCGATGTTTATATGCGGTATTTTTTTGTCGCTGGTAATGTTACCCTCTGTACTTTTTGCTTGAACGGGTATGATAAAAACAGCCATTCCTAATAAAAAAATTCCTGAGATTAGACTTAGATATACTTTTTTCATATTATTTATCTTCATTTTTTCAATACCACCTTCTATTGATTCATTTTTTAAGTTGTTTGTAATGATTCAGCATTATTTTGAAAAAGTAGCTTTAGCTATGTCGAAGCAGCTATTATGTCAGGGCTGAAGCCGTATTGTGATACTTATTAACGCATTCTTATTAGGATGCTAAATAGTTACAGTTTCTTTAAAATCTAAACAATGCATGATGACATAGTGCTAATGTGATAAAAAAATGGCAAGTGTTTCCTACAATCCAAGATAGCTCAGTGATATCTGTAAAGCGCCGTTTTATATGGCAACATATTTGCTGGTTCATTGTAACCATCGTTAATTTGCTACTAGGTATCATTGATATTTACTTATCAAATTATATCTTCCAGATTAATGATCGTTAGTTGTTGTAGAAATGTGATTGTCTGAGAGGAAGTTATGAAAGGTATTATTTTAGCAGGCGGTAGTGGCACACGTTTACATCCATTAACGTTGGCAGTCAGTAAACAGTTGATGCCCATTTATGATAAACCGATGATTTATTACCCTTTATCGACTTTAATGTTGGCAGGGATTCGGGAAGTATTGTTAATTTCAACGCCGCGCGATTTGCCGATGTTTAAATATTTACTGGGCGATGGTTCGCAATGGGGCATTTCGATTGAATATGCCGAACAGCCGAGTCCCGATGGTTTAGCGCAGGCTTATCATATCGGTAAAGATTTTGTAAAAGACCAAAATTCAGCATTGATTCTTGGTGATAATATTTTTTACAGTGAAGGTCTTTCGGCACAATTAAAAGCAGCAGGAAAACGTGAATCAGGTGCCTCTGTTTTTGTCTATCATGTGAATGATCCTGAACGTTATGGTGTGGTTGATTTTGATAATGAGGGTAAAGCATTGTCGATTGAAGAAAAACCTGCTCAGCCTAAATCGAATTTTGCGGTGACAGGCCTGTATTTTTATGATGAACGGGTGGTGGATATTGCCGCGGATCTTAAGCCATCGGCGCGAGGTGAGTTGGAAATTACCGATGTGAATAAGGTCTACCTTGAGATGGGTGATTTGCATGTTCAGCGCATGGGGCGTGGCACGGCATGGCTGGATACAGGTACACATGAATCTTTGCTGGAAGCAGCGCAGTTTGTTGAAGTGTTGGAAAAGCGGCAGGGGCTTAAAATTGCGTGTATTGAAGAAATAGCTTGGAGAAAAGGTTATATTTCAGATGAGCAGTTACTTAAATTAGCTAATCCGCTGAAAAAGAATGGTTATGGGCAATATTTATTAAACTTATTGGATATGTAATGATGAAGATTAACAAAACAACCCTTGAAGGCGTGTTGCATATTGAACCGAAAGTGTTTGGTGATGCACGCGGCTTCTTTTTAGAAACGTATAACAAAGAACGGTACATGGCAGCTGGCTTTCCCGATGTTGATTTTATTCAAGATAATCATTCACGCTCAAGTAAAGGCGTGCTGCGCGGACTTCACTTTCAATTGAATAACCCACAAGGAAAACTGGTGCAGGTCGCCACAGGTACGGTATTTGATGTTGCCGTGGATATTCGCACTGGTTCACCAACCTTTGGTCAGTCGTACGGCTGTATTCTAAGCGAGGAAAACCATCACCAACTTTGGATTCCGCCAAAATTTGCACATGGCTTTTGTGTGCTTTCTGATACGGCTTATTTTTGTTATAAATGTACCGATTATTATCACCCTGATGATGAAGGTGGTTTTTTATGGCGTGATGCTGCGCTGGGTATTGATTGGCCTTTAAGTGACCCCTTGTTATCAGAAAAAGATAAGGCTTATGCATGCTTGGCAGATATAGATGCCTCCATGTTACCGAGCTATTGATATGAAAGTCTTGATTACAGGCTGTCATGGGCAAGTGGGTCGTGAATTGATGCTGTTGGCTGCATCGTATGACTGTGAAGCGGTCGGCGTGGATAGGGATGAACTTAATATTACCGATCAAAATGCGGTAGTCCAAGCTATCTATAAGTATTCGCCAGATGCAATCATTAATGCAGCAGCTTACACAGCTGTGGACAAGGCAGAAGATGATGTAGCAGCAGCCCAAGCGGTCAATGCCACGGCAGTGAGTTATTTGGCAGAAGCTTGCGCCAATGCCGATATTCCATTCGTGCATATTTCCACGGATTATATCTTTGATGGTCGTAAACATGGTGATTATGATGAATATGATGTGGTGAGTCCGTTGGGCGTGTATGGCGAAACCAAGCTTGCAGGTGAAGAGGCTGTTCAGAAGTTTTGTAAGAAATATTATATATTACGGACGAGCTGGGTATTTTCAGCGCATGGGAATAATTTTGTAAAAACTATGTTGCGTTTGGGTGCAGAACGTGATGTTTTGGGTGTGGTTGCGGATCAATATGGCAAACCAACATCTGCAAATGAAATTGCGCGTGTGATTTATGAGATGCTGACCAGCCATAAGCAGGCTTGGGGTTTGTATCATATCGCTCAATCAGAAGTAGCGACGTGGTTTGGCTTTGCCGAAGCGATTTTTGCAGAAGCTAGAAGTCAGGGTGTGGCTTTGAAATTATCCACACTCAATGCCATTCAAACCGAAGATTATCCAACACCCGCCAAACGACCTGCTAATTCCGAGCTGAATTGCGACAAACTCGAACAAACATTTAAACTGAACATTAAGCCTTGGAAGGACTCGTTGGCTGATGTGATTAAGGATTTGAACCATGTCTGATTATCAACCTAAAAATATACTTGTTACAGGCGGTGCAGGTTTTATTGGCTGCAACTATGTTCGTTATATGCTAGCAACAGATAAAGATGTGACTATCATCAATCTTGACGCATTAACTTATGCTGGCTCATTGGATAACTTGAAAGATTTGCCTGATGAATCACGTCATACTTTTGTGCAAGGTGGCATTTGTGACCGTGAACTTATTGATAAACTGATGCGACAATATGAGATTGATACAGTGGTTCATTTTGCGGCGGAATCACATGTCGATAATTCTATTTCAGGTCCTGAAATTTTTGTTAAAACAAATGTGATGGGTACGTTTACTTTATTGGATTCAGCGCGTCAGTATTGGCAGGGTGAAAAGAATTGGAGCAAAGAAGATTGCCACTTCCATCATATCTCAACGGATGAAGTCTATGGAACACTTCAAGCCGAAGACCTCGCCTTTAGCGAAACAACAGCGTATGCTCCGAACTCGCCGTATTCAGCCTCTAAAGCAGGCTCAGATCATTTGGTTCGCGCTTATTTTCATACCTATGGCTTGCCCGTCACCACCACCAACTGCTCCAATAATTATGGTTCATATCAGCATGGTGAGAAGTTTATTCCAACGATTATTCGTAAATGTTTGGAGCAAGAATCAATCCCTGTTTATGGTGATGGCTCAAATATCCGTGATTGGCTTTATGTGACGGATCACTGCTCGGGCATTGATGCAGTGGTGCGTCAAGGGAAATTGGGTGAAGTGTATAATATTGGTGGCATCAATGAGTGGACAAATATCGACATTTGCCGATTGATTTGTTGTCTTATGGATGAACACAAGCCCGAACATGCACCGCATGAGAAGCTGATTACATTTGTGCAGGATAGGGCAGGCCATGATTGGCGTTATGCCATTGATGCCACGAAGATGAATGATGAATTGAATTGGCAACCAGATGAAACTTTTGAAACAGGTATTAGAAAAACTTTGGAGTGGTGCATTGCGAGATAATTTTTTTGTACATCCTAATGCTCTTGTCGATGACGGGGCTAAGATCGGTAAAGGGAGCCGAATATGGGCATTTGCGCATATTCTTTCTGGGGCACGAGTTGGTAAAGAATGCAATATCTGTGATCATACATTTATTGAGTCTGGAGTGGTGCTGGGGGATCGTGTAACTGTAAAGTGTGGTGTTTTCATATGGGAAGGTGCGATTATTGAGAATGATGTATTTATTGGCCCGAATGTTACGTTTACGAATGACCTTCGGCCTAGGAGTAAGCAGTATGGCCCAGATGGAATATTACCTATTAAGCTAAGAAAGGGCTGTAGTATTGGAGCAAATGCAACATTGCTGCCTCATGTAACTATTGGAGAATTTGCTATGATTGGTGCGGCCAGTGTAGTGACTCGCGATGTGCCAGCTCATGCACTATTTTTTGGTGGCCCTGCTAGGCAGTCAGGTTGGGTCTGTCGTTGTGCACGTAAGCTCAATTTCATTGGGGATAGGGCGAATTGTTGTGATATTTCATACCTTGCGAAGGATGGAAAATTGGGGGTGGAAAATGCCACTTAATGAATGCCAAATTATAAAATTGCCAAAAATTTCTGACCCGCGTGGTAATCTTACGTTTATTGAGGGCGGAGCACATATTCCCTTTGAAATAAAGAGAGTTTATTATTTATATGATGTGCCTGGCGGAGCCGAACGGGGGGCACATGGACATCGCGAATTGCGTCAGCTTATTGTTGCAGTTAGCGGAAGTTTTGATGTGATATTGAATGATGGGAAGAAAAAAAAGAATTTCCATCTAAATAATCCGAGCGAAGGGCTACTGGTTTGTCCGATGATATGGAGAGATATTACTAATTTTTCATCAGGTTCTGTCTGTTTTGTACTAGCCTCAAAAGAATACGATGAAGAAGATTATTACAGGGATTATGCATCTTTTTTAATTGATGCGGTTAAACAATGAAAATACCATTCCTTGATTTAAAAGCGCCATATTTAGAGTTAAAGCCAGAGCTTGATGAAGCTTACGCAAGAGTTATGTCTTCTGGATGGTATATAAATGGGTCAGAAGTTTCTTCTTTTGAGGGTGAGTTTTCTACATATTGCGAGTCTAAGCATTGCGTTGGAGTTGCAAATGGGCTTGATGCTATCCATTTGATACTAAAAGCTTATGGGATTGGAGAGGGAGATGAAGTGATTGTCCCTTCGCATACATTTATTGCTACGTGGCTAGCGGTTTCACATGTTGGAGCAACTCCTGTTCCTGTGGAATCATGTGAACAAACGTACAATATTCGTCCTGATCTAATTGAAAGTGCTATTACAGATAAGACTAAGGCAATCATTGCAGTTCACTTGTACGGACAGCCGGCAGATATAGGGTTGATAAATAATGTTGCTAAAAAACATGGCCTGAAGGTTATTGAAGATGCAGCTCAAGCTCATGGCGCGCGCTATAAAGGTCGACGAGTTGGAAGTTTGGCTGATGCAGCAGCGTTTAGCTTCTATCCTGGAAAAAATCTAGGCGCATTTGGTGATGGCGGGGCTATTACAACCAACGATCAGGCGTTGGCGGTGAGGGTTCGTATGCTTGGGAACTACGGTTCCAAAGTTAAATACAAGCACGAGGTGATGGGCGTTAATTCACGTCTTGATGAATTGCAAGCGGCTTTATTGCGAGAAAAGCTTAAGGTGCTTGATGAATGGAACGGACGTAGAAAAAGAGTAGCCTTTATGTATCTAGAGTCTCTTTGGGGAGGTAATAATGATCTTGTCTTGCCTCATTGGATCTCAGATGCTGAACATGTGTGGCATTTATTTGTGTTGCGTCATCCTAAGCGTGATCAAGTTTGCCAGTACATGCGAGAGCATGGAGTGGAAACTCTGATTCACTATCCACACCCATGCCACAAAACGGCAGCTTATGAAAACGATTTTAGAGGATATACTTTGCCAGTGAGTGAAATGCTTGCCGATCAGGTATTCAGTATCCCAATAGGGCCACATTTATTAGATGTCGAAATTGAGAAAGTCTGCGATGTACTTAAGAAGGCTGTGAAACATGTATAGTAAGAAAAGTGTGACATACCTACCACGCCACAAAGAGAATCTCTTTCAAGGGCTAATAGAGGAAGCGAGGAGTCTTTGGGAAAGTCGTGAGGTGGGGTTGAATCTTTTTCGAGTTCGACTGAGGGAGCGTTACGAGGGATCCTATCTCGGCGTAGCTTGGTCTGTTCTCGCCCCCGTGTTGACGATGATTGCAATCGCTTTAGTTTTTCCTCTTTTGATGCGTGTCAAAGTTGAGAATTATGTTATTTATTTGTTTTCAGGGTTACTTGTCTGGCGCTTTGTTTCGTCAGCTATGCTGGCAGGGGGTGAGAGCGTACTGGGTTACAAAGAATTAATTCAAAAAGCTCCATTACCAACGATGTTGTATCCTATGGTCGTGATTTGCATCGAGTTTATAAATTTTATATTGGTCATGGCCTGTTTGTATGTCGTTGCAACATTATTTAATTATGAACTACATATTCACCCAATCTATCTATTGGGTGCAACATTTGTGACAATGGTGTTCAGCATTGGAGTTGCGGCTCTATTTAGTGTTGTAATTACTTTCTTTCGTGATATCCGTCAGATTTTAGATGTTATAGTCCAGGCTTTTTTCTATTTGACGCCGATTATTTATCCGATTTCCATGATTCCTGATAAATACCACTCACTGATGGAGCTTAATATTTTTTATCAGTTTGTACGCCTTTATCACCAGGCGATTTACTCACCCAATTCTCCGGATTGGCATGACATGCTGATTCCAGCCTTGATTTCTTGCGTGGTATTTGTAGCGGGATTGATTGTACATCGCTGGTATGGGCGCCAGCTTGTCTTTAGGTTATAGAAATGGATAACAATCAAGTTGGCATATCTGTTCAAAATTTAAGCATACGTTTTAGGCATCAAATAGGAGCTCCTTCATTACGAGAGACTGTTCATCGTTTTATAAATCGAAAACAAGCAGCTTCACAGGACTTCATTGCTGTTAAAAATATCAGTCTTGAAGTTAAGGATGGAGAACGAGTTGCAATTGTTGGGCATAATGGCGCGGGAAAATCCACAATGTTGAAATGCCTTGCCGGAATCTATCCCCCCTCGACAGGCATGGTTAGAATTCATGGTGTTCTTATCCCTCTATTGGAATTAGGGGCTGGTTTTTCTATGTCGTTGTCTGCACGCGATAATATTTACCTCAATGGCGCAATTCTTGGTCTGGATAGAAAGAAGATTCAAGAGATTGAAGAGGAAATTCTGGAATTTGCAGAGTTGAAGGATTTTTCTAATCAACCCATGATAACACTTTCACTTGGTATGCGAAGTCGTCTTGGATTTAGTGTGGCTTCTTTTTTGAGTCCTGAGATACTCCTTTTGGATGAAGTTTTTGCGACAGGCGATATCGTATTTGTTCAAAAGGCCAAAGCTAGAATGTTGGAAATGATTGATGACTGCAGAATTCTGATGATGGTGTCGCATCAGGAAGAGATACTTAGGGAAGTCTGTAATCGTATCATTGTTATGCATCATGGTGAAATTGTAATGGATGGCAGTGTAGATGAAGGTTTGAAGTTTTATCATGAGCTTCTACATATTGGGAACTAGGAGCTTTCACTTTGTCTGCAGAAGTAGATACAAACAAACAAAATATCGTTGCATTTATCCATACCTATCAGCCTGACGGTAATTTTGACCCTTATATGTCATCGGTGATCTGCGCTTTTAAACGGCTTGGTTTACATGTGCATGTTGTTCGCACAAATGATCTTTTTCCTAATCTTGGATCCTCAAGCCCAGAGACTAAAAGAAGTATAAATAAACTTGTTGATTTTATTAATAACGTTGACCCTGCTTTCATTTTTTCCACAAATCGTGGTGGCATTACGCAGGAGATCATGAAACAGACATTTTGCCCAATTATCACGCGTATGGTGGATTTGGTTCCTTTCTATCATCAGGGAGGGGCTGAAAAGCCACTTTTCTGTGAGCGAGATCATGTATTTGTTCCAACGCTTGAGACAGTCGATGCTTTTGAAATAAAATTTCCAGCTATCGCAGGAAAGGTTTATTATCTTCCATTTGCTACTGATCCCGACGAATACGCAGCGCTTAAATATGTCAAAGTTGATGTTCCTATAAGCTTTGTGGGAACATATTTCTACTGTGACCAAGTAATAAAAATGCTTTCGGAGCTACGGGGCGACCCTGGCAAAAGAAAAGTGTTTCTTCGTTTGATGCGTGATATAGAAAGAGATTTTCATGTCCATTTTGATACCTTGGACTATGCGGATAATATCACTGAGCTTTGTTTGGACTTCGAGATTGAAGCTGAGGCATTGCGTATGCAGGTGTCCAATGTCTTCGCATTGAATAAACGGATTCATTACTTGGATTCTGTTTCAGACTTAGGCTTGAAACTTTATGGCACTTCAAACTGGATTCATGTTAGTTCGTATTCACTCAAGTTATTGGACTGTTTTCAGTTTGATGAAAAGATCGATAGTCGAGATAAGCTTCTGAAGGTATATCAGGGTTCCAAGATCGCTTTGAACATTCCGCACCACCAGGCAGGGGCGGGGATGCCATATCGTGTATATGACATCATGGCATCAAAAGCTATGTTAATCACAGAGTATCATGAAGATTCGGAACTTTTTGATATTTTCGGCAAGGATGTGCCAATTCCCATGTATCGCGATGCTGCGGAACTACGGAATTTGATAGAATATTATTTAAATAACGAAGAAGAACGTCAAATTATAGTAAAAAGATGTAATGAACTCATCTATGAAAAGGAAGCTACTTTCGCAGATAGAGCCAAGGCATATTGTGCTGCTGTAAACTTGAACGTCGACTCCTTCGAGCAAAATTCTGGCAAGCTTCTGTATGTAAAACTTGGAAGACAAGGTTGGTATAGTACTGAGAGTACTGAGAGTACTGAGAGTATTGAGAGTATTGAGAGTATTGAGAGTAAGCGTGGCATAAGGGATAGAGTGATCGGTTTAATATCGTGGGTCTTGCCATACCAGCTATATCTCCAATGGGCGTTGGCTGAAAAATCACTGGAACATTCAAGTGCCCCAGTGGATCTCAAAAGACTTAGAAAGTTACGGTCTGTGTTGAAGAAGTTAGGGCAAATAGCAAAATGGATTCTGCCATATAAGCTTTGGGTTATTTTGCAACAACTCAAGAGAGCCTTGTAGGGGGGGGCGTCAAGTGTTGAATGAATAAGGAGAGAATTGAAATGGAAGCAAAAAGTCGGTGCGTTCGGAAAATACAATCGAGAGATATCCATGGCGATAAAGAATTATTTCTTAAAATAGTTGAAGACATGCTGGAGCATGCTGGAGTTCTTCGCCCTGCGCCAAACTGGGATTTAAGCATAGGCGGTAAAGATGGAGGTAAATATTTTAAAGAGACTATTGTAGATGGAAAAGACGTGCCAGTCTTTACCGAATATGAATTTAATGAAGAGCATTATGAAGAGCATTTTTCCACATTAAATAAAATGCTGGATCCATGGGTCGGTTGTACGGGAATGGGGCCTGTTACGCCAGAAATAGCTAAGCAATACATTGATTATTTGTGCGGCATAGACCACTTAGGGTTGCTAGATGAATATTTTGATCGCGAAGGTCACTCAAAGGAAGGTCAGTGCCCGCTTATGGTGACCGACCTTGGAAGCATGATGGATATAAATTTAATTTCTTCATTACTGATGAGTGAGACCAAGCTTGTGATTGTTGAAGTTGGCGGTGGTTATGGCCGGTTAGCGGAGGTTTTTATGAACCTTTTTGGCCCTGATAGGATAAAATATGTACTAGTGGATGCAGTTCCTGCTAGTTTGATGTATTCGGAGTTGTACATGAAAGATCGTTTTCCTGATGTGAATATTGGATCTTTTTACCGTGATGATGATTTTGATTTAGAGAAACACCCCTGCTATGTCATGCCCGCGTGGCACTTTGAAAGCTTGAATGCAAATCAGTTCCATGTTTGTATCAACGTACAAAGTATGCAGGAAATGTCTCAAGAGCATGTTGATTATTACTTAAGCCTCTTTAATAATATTGTGCAAGACAGAGGGCTGATTTACTTATCCAATGAAAAGGACTATGTATTTAGAGGGCAGTGGAACTATCCTGAAAATTGGCAAAAAGTATTTCAGAATAGAACGCCACGGTCATGGACTCGGCATTCACCGACAGAGATGTTTTTAAAACAAGCTGAGGGTGACTTTTCTTCTGCTAATCAATTGTTAGACTTTATGTACGAAAAGCAACTGCACGACTATGATATGGTCGAATATTTAAAGAGACAAGCAACAGAAGCAAGCAATGTGGCAGCAGACGCAAAGGATATCAAAGAAAAACTTATATCAATTGAACAGGCACTTAACACATCGGTTCTGTTAAAGTGGAAGAAGGGTTGAGTGCAATTACTATTCTAAGGAATAGTTTACCTTTACTGAAAATGGAAGTATAAAAATGCATGCGCCCCCTGTAATTAGTTTTATTTTATTTACATATAATCAAGAATCGTTTGTTGAAGAAGCGATAGAGGGAGCGTTTAATCAAACTTATTCCCCACTTGAAATTATCATATCTGATGATGCTTCAACAGACGACAGTTTTGAGAAAATCAAAATATTGGTTGATGAATATCAAGGGGCGCACTTAGTGCGTGCTCAGAGGAATATGAAGAATATGGGCATTAATGCTCATATGAATGCTTTGGTAGAACAGGCTGCAGGAGATTTTATCGTCGTAGCAGCAGGCGATGATGTTTCTTTACCGACCAGAGTAGAAGAACAGGTGCGCAGGTGGCAGGCGGGTTCATCTGCCGTATTTTCGAATGCTGAGCTGATTGATGCTAATAGTTTATCAAAAGGTGGTTTCGTAAGAAAAAACTATAAACATATGGAAACATGGCGTGAAATGGTAGTGCTTGGTACACATGGTGTTTGGGGCTGTACACTCTCATGGGAAAAGAAGGTGTTTGATACATTTGGACCTATGCCAACCAATATATTAGGAGAGGATGCTGTTGTTCCGTTTCGATCTGCACTTATGGGTGGGGTTGGCTACGTTGATGAAGAATTAGTCCTTTATCGTGACCATGGAGAGAATGTGTCTTTTTGGGTTCGGGAAAAAGGGTTGACTCAAAAACAATTGATTAGAATGGGAATAAAAACCCTTCGCTTCAAAGTACGTATGTGTCTCAATTGGAAACTTGATCTCAAAAAAGCTGAATCAAAAGGACTTATCACTAGCGAAGATTTATCTTGGGGACTCGCTGTTTTGACAGAGAATATTATGCTGTTTGATAAAACTAAATCCTTCTTGGCAATGCCGCTATGGAAATTATTTGTCTTATTGCCGATTATCTTTATGTATTTGTCTTGGAGGATGAGTAGAAAAATACCTTTTTTTAAGGCGTTAAAACAGACAGTATGGAAATTATTGAATGGCATCCTCCACTATAGGTTTCCGATATTTCATCAAAAGATCCGCTCACTTTTCGGACGGAATACGTAGTTATTGAAAAGCTTTAGGGGAAAATATGCAGTCAACGAATGATCAGGAATATTTTCAGTATCTAAAACAAAGGTCATTGATTGGTCAAATATACCATAAATGGTATTTATACCCACGCATTTGTAAGGAAATACAGGGGAAGGTTCTTGATTTTGGCTGCGGAATTGGTGACTTTCTAAGCTTTCGGCTAGGCACTGCTGGCGTTGATATTAATGAACATAATGTAGCTTATTGTAAGTCCAGAGGCTTTGATGCAAGTGTCATTGAACATGGAATGATTAATAGTTTGGATAAGCAATTTGACTCAGTCGTGATGGATAATGTTTTGGAACATATTCCTGAAAATCAAGTGGGTCAGGTACTGGAAGAAATCAAGCGTGTTTTAAAGGTGGATGGAAGGCTTGTAATTGGCGTGCCAGGCTTGAAGGGTTATCAGTCAGATTCAGATCATAAAGTTTATTATACAAAACAAAATCTAATCCAGTTGCTTGAAAAACATTGCTTTTTTAAGGATGAAATATTTGCCATGCCATTGCCTTGGAATTGGCTTGGTCGTTATTTAAGTCAGTATTGTATCTATGCGACCTTTACTCTTAGGGGAATGCAGGAAGAAGAGCTTCGATGATGGTATCAATCGTTATCGTTAATTTCAATTGCGGATCATTGCTGGTTGATTGTGTGCGGTCTTGTCTGAATTCGACTGTGCCTGTACAGGTATTCGTATCAGATAATGGCAGCGTTGATGATAGTATTGAAAAGCTGAAAAAAGAAATAATAGATGAACGTTTGGTGATTCACTTGAATCATGCAAACTTGGGTTTTGCGAAGGGCTCAAATGTAGTACTTCCACTAGCTAAAGGCGATTTTATTTTATTTTTAAATCCAGATTGCATGATTAAGCCCGATACCATTGAAAAGATGCTGCAAGAAATGGCATTGAAACCAGAAGTAGGTATGGCGGGTTGTCTGATTCGTAATTTGGATGGCTCTGAGCAAGCAGGTTGTCGGCGACGTGTGCCAACTCCGTGGCGTACATTGGTGCGGATGCTATGGCTAGACAGGCTGTTTCCGAATCATCCAAAATTTGAAAGTGTTATCATGCATCAAAAAACATTGCCCAAAGAAGTTGTCTGTAAAGAGGCTATATCGGGCGCATTTATGTTCGTTCGGCGCACGGCAATGGAGCAGGTAGGATTTTTAGATGAAGGCTATTTTTTACATTGTGAAGATTTAGATTGGTGCATGCGTTTTCGTCAAAAAAAATGGCAGATATTGTTCGTGCCCCATGTCGAGGTTAGTCATGTGAAGGGGGGCTGTAGTGTGAATCGCCCCATCAGAGTAGAGTGGCACAAACATAAAGGCATGGTTCGTTTTTATTTGAAGTTTTTTCGTCATCAATATCCATGGCCATTGATGCTATTGGTGGTAACATCTGTATGGGTACGCTTCGTTATACTTTGTGGTGTACTAACGATGAAAAGGTTTTTTCGATGAAGGTATTGGTGAGTGGTGCAAGCAGTATGATTGGTCACTTTTTATTACCAATGCTTGTTCGGTCAGGTTGTGACGTGATAGCAATGAGTCGTCAGAATCAAGATGCGGTTGATGGCGTGCGTTGGATAAAAGCAGATTTATTGATTGAGAATAGCCTGCTTAACTTGGATAAAGTAGATATTTGGATTCACCTTGGACGCATCACGTTATTATCAAGTGCAATTAGCATGCATGCTGTGAGACTTGGTATTCAACGTGTTGTTGCTTTTAGCTCTACGAGTCAGTTTACTAAAGCAACATCAAAGAATCTACATGATCGAGGTATAGCAGACTGGTTAGTTGAAGGTGAATTACAGTTAGAGAGAGTTTGCCAACAACATTCCATTGCTTGGATAGTGTTTAGACCAACACTGATTTACTGTCTCGGGTGTGATAAAAATTTAACATTGATTCGTAGCTTTATTTCTAAATTTTCTTTTTTTCCTTTGCCAGCTGGAGGTAAAGGGCTGCGTCAACCTGTTCATGCTGAAGATTTAGCGCATGCTTGTGTGCAAGTGTTAAGCAATCAGGCGAGCCTCAACAAGGCCTATACTTTGAGTGGTGGAGAAATTCTAAGCTATCGAAATATGGTGACTGGCGTTTTCTTAAGTATGGAAAAAAAGCCACGTTTCTTGCATGTACCGTTGTTTCTTTTGCGTACGGTTATCTATGTAGCCCGAATATTGCCTAAGTACCGTTATCTCACCGCAGATATGGCTGATCGTATCGCTATGGACATGGTCTTTTCACATGATGAGGCGACAAAGGATTTCGGATACACGCCTCGCCTCTTTCAACCTTGATAAGAGATTTCATGGTTACTTTTGTGCTTTGATACGATATTTCTTAAACGGTAAGCGTAACATCCAAGCCAAGTGATGCGTGGCATCCTGTTGGTATTCAGGCAAACCAATCAGCATAGCATCATGCCCTGCATCGGGTTGCGCTCGATATGTTCCAAACAAACGATCCCATAACGATAAATTAAAACCATAATTGCTATTGGTTTCATGTATCAACACCGAATGATGGATACGATGAACATCAGGTGTGATAAAAAGAAGGCGTAATAAAGCATCCAAAGGCTTCGGTAATTTTACATTGGCATGATTAAACATCGCCATGCCATTCAGTATCATTTCAAACACAATCACAGCCATCACGGGTGCGCCCAAAAGTGTCACCACGACGATTTTAATCAGCATCGACAGAATGATTTCAATGGGGTGAAAACGTAGACCCGTGGTCACATCAATATCACGATCTGCATGATGGACTTGATGCAAACGCCACAACCATGCCACACGATGAAACAAAACATGTTGCCCATAAATCACGCCATCTAAGAGGAACACTGCCAAAAATACCTGCCAAATATGATTCAATGGCAACATCGTTAATAAACCAAAGTGATGATGTTCTGCCCACAAAGCCGCACCGATAGCACCTGCTGGCAAGAGCAATCGAACCAGTAATGTATTGAGCATTAGCAAACTTAAATTGGCTGGCCAGCGTTGATACGCAAAACGCAGTGTTTTTTTAGGAAATATTGCTTCTAACCCAGCCATGCTCATAAATATACCAATAAACACGATTAAACGGATGCTTTCCATATCATTTCACCTCACTATTCATGCTTTTCGCTTTAGCCAAGCGTTCTCGAAAATACTTCCAATCCCATTGCTTTCCTGGATCCCATTTGCGTATCGGCGCAATATCTTGATGTCCGACAATGCGATTTTGGCGTATATTGGGGTATATTTGCATCAATGTCCGACATAAACGGGCTGTTTCTTGATATTGCATGGGAGTAAAGGCTTGTAACTCATCGCCAATCATTTCAATGCCAATCGCATAATCATTACACTGTTCACGACCTTGCCAACACGATACCCCAGCATGCCAAGCGCGTTTCTCACATGGTAC
The DNA here is from genome assembly GCA_030950985.1 of Mariprofundaceae bacterium. Lineage (GTDB taxonomy): Bacteria > Pseudomonadota > Zetaproteobacteria > Mariprofundales > Mariprofundaceae. Next base: position 17,555 of record JAUZQM010000045.1, read on the forward strand.
AAATTGAGTGATTTCTCCTTGCCTATCGACCACAAAGTGGGCTGAAACCTGTACGTGTTCCAAATCAGTAAAGGATGGATGTGCAGCAATATCCAACGTGCCTAAAAAAAGATTTTCGACATGGTTTATATCAAAAACACTGGCAGGCAAACTGATGGCGTGAAGCACAATCAAATCAATCACCGTATCCAACGGTCGATCATTATAATGAGGAGAAGGTAAATAGCGCATGTGGCAATCATGCCGATAAAGGACAAGAGTTGTCACCCAAAAGAGGCATATCATCATGGCATTACAAGATACAATCATCGGACTGATGGCAGCATGGCTTTTATTAGCGGGTGCTGCTTATGTTGCCCATCGACACGATTTAGGACTTTCTCGTGCGATGCTTATCGCTTCGATTCGTGGCCCTATTCAATTGGTTTTATTGGCGTTTGTCTTACATTGGGTCTTTGATATTACAGCTGTTTGGATGCAAATTATCATCATGATTGCGTTTTGTTTTGTGGCTGCGCAAACCAGTGCTTCTCATCACACACACACCAAACAAGCATGGCTTGCCACATCGATTGGTTTGATATGTGGGTGTGCTGTGACCTTACCTTGGCTGGCTTGGACGGGTGCGATTGATAGCAATACGCGCGCCTTGATTCCTTTGGCAAGCATGGTGGCAGCCAATGGTATGAATGCCGTTTCCATGATGTTTGAACGCATCAAACAGGGTGGCAATGCAGGCGAAGGAATGCGCATTGCGCTGATCCCCACCATTGATACCTTAAAAGTTGTGGGTTTGGTGCATATGCCAGGGATTTTTGTTGGTATGATTTTGGCAGGAAGTCCACCCATGCAGGCTGCGTCAGCACAATTGACGGTTCTTTATATGATTGTTGCATCTAGTTTTACCGCTTGTATGGTGACTTTTTTGTTGATGAAGCATTGGCTAAAAGCAGAAACCTCTTGAGGTTTATCTAATAATAATTTTGCTAAATGATGTTGCCAATGTTTCGCACCCTTTTTCAATTTGGAGTAATCATGACCCACATTCGTATTGCAACTCGCCGTTCCCCTCTTGCTTTATGGCAAGCCAATTATGTTTCAGACAGCTTGAAAAAACTTGATCCATCGCTTACGACGGAACTTGTAAAAATTGTTACCAAAGGCGATAAGATTTTGGATGTGCCGCTTGCCCAAGTGGGTGGAAAAGGCTTGTTTACCAAAGAAATTGACGAAGCTTTGTTGGATGGTCGAGCAGATATTGCGGTTCACTCGATGAAAGATGTACCCACCGAATTGCCCGCAGGTACAAGTATTCGTGCCAATCCGAAACGTGAAGATCCGCGTGATGCGATTGCCACGATTACTGGTGGCGATATGGATAGTTTGCCCGAAGGCGCACGTATCGGCACATCGAGTTTGCGCCGTATTGCACAATTAAAATCCAAATATCCAAGTTTTGAATTTGTCTCCATTCGCGGCAATATTCAAACACGTCTTGCCAAATTGGGCGAAGAAGTGGATGCTGTTATTTTAGCTGCCGCAGGTGTGTGTCGCATGGGTATGGCAGATAAAATGCACCAGTTTATGGATACTGATGTGATGCTTCCTGCTGTCGCACAAGGAACATTGGGCATTCAAACACGCGATAGCGATGAGCAAATCAATCAGCTCGTGGATCAAATGAATGATCCTGAAACCGTGATTCGCACGCGTGCGGAACGATCTTTCTTAAGACGTTTGGAAGGCGGCTGCCAAGTGCCGATTGCTGCTTTTGCTACACTTGATGGCGAACAATTATTGCTCAAAGGTTTGGTGGGCGATGTCGAAGGTGATGTGGTGATTGCGCGTGAAATGAAAGGTTTAGCTGTGGATGCCAAGCAAATGGGTATTGCCTTGGCGGATGAAATTTTAGATGCAGGTGCGCGCCCTATTCTTCAAGCATTGTATGATTTAGAACGTTAACCCAATATTGATACGCATGTGAAATCTGCATCGTCACCCTCGAGTGCTTGTGTCGAGGGTTGTATTGAGGGTCTTTTGTTTTAAATACTGATGTTATGCATTTTGATGAAAAATAAGCATTATTCCATGCTTAGGAAGTGGGGCGGTAGGGAACACCAAAGGAATGATGGGGCGGGGGGAAAGCCGCCCGAACAAAGACAATAAAAACCACAAACAGTAATAACCACAAAA
>JAUZQM010000046.1 GCA_030950985.1 Mariprofundaceae bacterium
CGGTTGGAACTTTGACGTTCAGCAAGTTCACCAACAAAATAAGAAATACCATCCACATCAATGTGAATATGCTCATCATCTTCTTGGTTGTTTTTCAATAATGATTCTTTGAATTGAAAATCAATGGCTTCTCCATAAATTGATTTAAAAACTTGAAACTTTTTCCCATCGGTTGCTTTTGTGAAGCCAAAACCAATATCAATGCCAATGATTGTATCCATAATTAAGATTCCTTATGTGTTAGCGTGACGTGTGAATCGTATTGAAGATAAGTGACCTTAGAAACCAAGGCTTTGATGTTCATAAATCATCTCATTCATTAACGACGCACATTGGGTAAGAAAAACAATGCGGATGTTTTACGACCTTCACCAATCAAAATATTATAGGTGCGTGCGGCTGCACGTGAATCCATACATTCAAAACCAAAGCCTTGCTCTGACAAATATTCAAGTATTTTTTCTTGAGGAAAAATAGTTTTCCTTCCTGTCCCTATAATCAACACTTCAGGTGGGATATCCATGAGATGCTGAAAGTGTTGAAGCTCTAACTCACGAACTTCAGCAGATCCCCAAGGGGAAATAATGTTACTTTGGTGAAGACTTAAGCCTTGTGTGTAACGCGTGCGACCAATCTCTAAATAATCATCGCCATAACCACGCAACAAGGGTGTTCCTGTTTGAATATCAGGCGAAACATCCAAGTGAAATGTAGTACCTGCACCGCCAAACATAGCGGTTAAGGCCTTGCATCTATTTTAGCTTGTTCTTCTTCGTCACTTTGAAAGCGACCTGCAAGACTTAACATAATAGGGCTTGCAATGAAGATGGATGAATAAGTACCAACACCAATACCGACAAGCAATGCGAAAGCAAAACCATGAATCACTTCCCCACCTAAAAAGAATAAAGCAAAGACAACCAATAAGGTGGTGAAAGAAGTCATCAAGGTGCGCGAAAGTGTTTGGTTCACAGATGCGTTGCAAACTTCTGTTTCACCTAGTGGATTTTTAAGTTTACTGTTGGCCGCTAAATTTTCACGAATACGATCAAAAACCACAATGGTATCGTTGAGTGAATAACCAATGACGGCAAGAATGGCGGCTACAACAGGAAGTGAAAACTCTTTACCAAGTAAGGCGAAGACACCCAATACAATCAAAATATCATGAATCAATGCGGCATCAGCACCCAATGCAAAACGTAATTCAAAGCGAACCGTGACATAAACAAGAATCGCAAGCATGGCAATCGCTACAGCACTGATACCTGCTTGAGTTAGCTCTTCTCCCACTTGAGGGCCAACAAATTCGACACGGCGCATATCCATTTCATTATCACTAAATTTATTTTTTAAGGATGATAAAATAGCATCACTGATGGCAGAAGAATTGGTATTACTTTTATTTTGTACACGAATAAGAATTTCTTCAGGTGCGCCAAAGGTTTGAATAATGGCATTGCCATAACCCACAGGGGCTAAAGCTTCACGTACATCTGCAATCACAGGTGCTTGTTTGAATTGCACTTCAACCAAGGTACCACCTGTAAAATCAATGCCAAAATTCAAGCCACGAATACCTGGAACAATTGCTAACAATGAAACAGTCAGCATCAATGCAGAAATAAGTAAAGCAATGTTACGTTTGCCTAAAAAATCAATCTTAGAGTCAAGCTTGATGAGTTCCATGAAATCTCCTAAATACTCAGTTTCTTAATGCGCCCACGGTTGTTAGTGGTTAGCGCGATAATGGCACGGGTCACCATGATGGCAGTGAACATCGAAGCGATAATGCCCACCGATAAGGTGACAGCAAAGCCTTTGACAGGTCCTGTGCCGAATTGAAACAATACAATGGCAGCAATGAGTGTGGTGATATTGGCATCGACAATGGTTGAGAATGCTTTGGCATAACCACTATCAATCGCAGCGAGAGGCGTTTTACCAATATGGAGTTCTTCTCGAATACGTTCAAAAATAAGCACATTGGCATCGACTGCCATACCAATGGTCAGAACAATACCTGCCATACCAGGTAAAGTGAGCGTTGCCCCAAGCATGCTCATCACAGCCACAATGAGTAACATATTAAAAATCAAAGCGATATTGGCAACCAAACCAAAGAGCTTGTAATAAACCATCATAAAAATCAGCACTAAAATCGAACCGATAATAATGGAGTTAAAACCTTGGTCGATAGAATCTTGCCCTAAGCTGGGGCCAATAGAACGTTCTTCAACAATTTTTACAGGTGCAGGCAATGCACCAGCACGTAAGACAATGGCAAGGTTGTGCGCTTCACTGGGACTAAAGTTCCCCGTAATTTGTGCACTTCCGCCTGAAATACGTTCACGAATCACGGGCGCTGAATTGACTTTCCCTTCTAAAATAATGGCAAAACGTTCGCCTACATGCGCTTTGGTGAGTTTATCAAACGTACGCGCACCTTTGCTATTAAATTTGAGTGTCACAGCATGTTCATTGTACCGAGAATCAATAGAGACGCGGGCATCTGCCACTAATGAACCTGAAAGTTCCGTACGTTTCTTTAAGAGATAAGGTTGTTTGAATGGTTTGCCACCACGCATTTCTTCTTTACCATAAACAATCACATCACCTGGAGGAATATCACCTTGCAACGCTTTATCCAAATCGCCTTTTTCATCGACAAGTTTGAATTCTAGTACCGCTGTACGACCAATTAAGGCTTTGGCAGCTGCACTATCGTTAAAGCCTGGAATTTGAACCAAAATACGACGCTCACCTTGGCGTGCAATCACGGGTTCCGTGGTTCCTAAAGCATCAATACGTTGACGAATCACTTCAATCGATTGTTCGACAGCATTGTGTTGTATTTCTTTCGCTTCAGCTTTTGTCACGGTAAATGTAAACGAACCTTGATTGCTCTCCACTGAATATTTGGGTAAAGCATCGTGAAGTAAGCTCAATGCCTGATCATGATCGCTGGTATTCTTCAAGGTCAATAAAATACTACGACCTTTGGCATCCAGTTTCTTATAACGCATTTTATGTTGACGTAAAATACCACGCACCGTTGAAACTTCTTCTTCAACATTATGCGCGACTGCCACATCTACATCCACATCCACGACCAAATGGATACCACCTTTCAAATCTAAACCAAGATTCATCGGTTTGCTTAATGATGACGGCCACCACGAAGGTACAGTCATTACATTGGGTAATGATGCCATGATTGAGATAACGAAAGTGATGAGGATGAGCCATATTTTCCAGCGTGGATATGCATGCATGATATGTTCCTTATGCGATAAGTGAGATAGAGAGGATTTGAAACTTAATCAGAGAGTGCGGCAACAGCATCACGTTGCATTTTAACACGAACACCTTCGGCAATTTCAACTTTTAGAAAACCTTCTTTCACATCCATGATGGTGCCATGAATACCGCCGTTGGTTAAAACTTTGTCTCCTTTTTTTAAGGATTCAACCATATTGCGATGTTCTTTAGCGCGTTTTTGTTGCGGACGTATCAATAAAAAATAGAAAATAACCATGATGACAACCAATGGAATTAACTGTGTAAAACCACTGCTTGATCCTGCTGCATCAGCTGCCAATGCTGGGCTGGTGGAGGCAATCACAGCTGCCATACTGATAAAAATAGAACGCATGATGTTTTTCATTTGAATAAAACTCCTGTTTAATATGTTTTTATATTTTAGTTTTGACGGTACTGCTGTAAAAATTGGTCACGAAATTCTGGCCAACGCTGAGCTTCAAGGGCATCTCTGGCGCGTTGCATAAGATCGCAATAGTAGTGAAGATTGTGTAAGGTATTCAAGCGCGCACTTAAAATTTCTTTGGCAATATACAAATGGCGCAGGTATGCGCGAGAAAAATTTTGGCAAGTATAACAGGTGCAACCTTCCATAATCGGGCTGGCATCCGTTTGATGTTTTAAGTTTTTGATATTAATTTTACCAGAATCTGTAAACAAGGTGCCATTGCGTGCATTGCGGCTCGGCATCACACAATCAAACATATCAATGCCGCGATCAATGCCTTCAATCAAGTCATCGGGTGTACCCACGCCCATCACATAATGCGGTTTATCTTTGGGTAAATACGCGGCAAGTGCATCCAGCGTTGCCATCATCTCTTCTTTGGGCTCACCCACCGACAAACCACCCAAAGCAATGCCTTCAAAGTCCATGTCAGCAATAGATTGGAGACTTTCCCGACGTAAATCGGCATACATACCACCTTGAACAATACCAAACAATGCTTGTTGCTCATTGACTGGCAAATGCTCGCGGCACTGTGCTGCCCAACGCATCGACATTTGCATCGATTCACGGGCTTGCTCATACGTCGCTGGATACGGTGTGCATTCATCAAATGCCATGACAATATCAGAACCCAATTGACGTTGAATAGCCATGCTTTCTTTGGGTCCAAGAAACCATGAAGACCCATCAATATGGGAGCGAAAACGAACACCATCGGCTTCAATTTTACGCAAAGCACCCAAAGACCACACTTGAAAACCACCTGAATCAGTAAGAATCGGACGATTCCAAGCCATAAATTTGTGCAAACCACCCATCTTTTCCACAACATCCGCACTGGGGCGTAACATGAGATGATAGGTATTCCCTAAAATGATACTTGCTTGAATGTCGTCTGTTAAATCCGCAGGTGTCAGGCTTTTAACCGTGGCTTGTGTGCCGACTGGCATAAATACAGGTGTTTCAACCATACCATGTGGCAGTTGCATACGCCCACGACGTGCATGACCTTCAGGGTCTTGGGCAAGAATTTTAAAGTGTAGTGATGACATCGCGGCGCAGCATAACCACATGATAGATAGATGGAAGTATTGTCATGGGATTTGAATTTCCCCCCATAAAAGATGAGTCTCCCCTGTCATATTTTAGGCTATAATACGTCATAGTTCATAAGTAACTGATATTACGCACGCCGTCATTCCTTGGTCTTTTAATCAATTTTTGGGAATGAAGATTGCTCTGTGTTCATTACTCTGGAAGTGCGGCTTTATCCGCACTTCCAGAGTATGCCGAATTTAGAACCTAAGAGCATAGGATGTGTCATAAAGTGCGTAACATCAGCTACTAAAGCTGTCATTATAACACCATTTTCACATCAGAATGAGCGGAAAAAGCACGATACAAAGCATCCAGTTGTTGTTGACTTTGTGCTTCAAACGTCATGGTAATGCTGATATATGTACCATTTTTACTTACTTTTTGTTGAATAGTCACTTGTTCCATGTCTTCGATGTGTTGATTCGCAAGCATCATCATGCTTGCTTCAAACTTATCGGAAGCAATCCCCATAATTTTGATGGGAAAGATACAAGGAAATGTAAGCAAGGTTTCTGCTGGCTGTTTGGTAGACATGATTTGACCTCTAAAACGCCGCATCATGCCGTATTTTTTCAAAACCTTGAAGGTTTCGGGGTTGTTTCGGATTTAATCCTGAATAGATTGCTCCGAATTAAAATGGGAGAGCTCATGCTTCGATTAACCCGTGTCACGGATTATGGCATTCTTTTGATGACTGAAATGGTATCCAAGTCCGCGCCAGAGCGTTGGACTGCCAATGATTTATCGCAAGCTACCCGTGTGCCTGCACCGACAGTGAGTAAAATTTTACAAAGCTTGTTGCGTGCAAACCTATTGATTTCCGTGCGTGGTGCGCAGGGTGGTTATCAATTAGCACGTCAAGCGAGTGATATTTCTTTGCAAGACATTATTCATTGTCTTGAAGGTCGCATCGCATTGACGGAATGTAATCTTGAAAATAATGATTGTGAGCAGTCCGCTTTTTGTTCGACAAGCCACCATTGGAAGCGGATTAACCAATCCATGATGGAAACATTGGGCAGTATTAGTTTGGCAGATATGGCAGATGAACAATTTATGCCTGTGTTTACAGTCAAACGTGGTGTGCCGATTCAAAACATTTGTGAGGTCGCATAATGGCGAGCAATGAAGATATTCAAAAAGATTTAGAGGCAAGGGAATATGATGCAGGTTTTGTCACCGATATTGAATCGGACACCATTGCCCCCGGTTTAAACGAAGATGTGATTCGTCAAATTTCTGCCATCAAAAAAGAGCCTGAATGGATGTTGGAATGGCGTTTATCGGCGTATCGTCATTGGTTGACGATGGAAGAACCAACATGGGCGGCTGTCGATTATAAGCCCACTGATTATCAATCAATATCGTATTATTCGGCACCAAAATCAGATAAAGATGCGCCTGAGAGTTTGGATGAAATCGATCCAAAATTGATTGAGACCTATGAAAAATTGGGTATTCCTTTGCGTGAACAAAAGATGTTGGCAGGCATTAAGGGCAGTAATGTGGCTGTGGATGCTGTGTTTGATTCGGTATCGGTGGCGACAACGTTTAAAAAGAAACTCACTGAAGCAGGGGTGATTTTTTGCCCTATTTCTGAAGCCATTCGTGAACACCCTGAATTGGTCAAACAATACTTGGGTTCTGTTGTGCCACCTCAAGATAACTTCTTTGCAGCTTTAAATTGTGCCGTGTTTACCGATGGTTCCTTTGTTTATATCCCTAAAGGTGTGCGCTGCCCGATGGAATTATCGACTTATTTCCGCATCAATGCCTTAAATACAGGGCAATTTGAACGCACCTTGATTATTGCCGATGAAGGCGCGTACGTCTCCTACCTTGAAGGTTGCACAGCACCGCAACGTGACGAAAATCAATTGCATGCCGCCATCGTTGAATTGGTTGCTTTGGATGATGCTGAAATCAAATATGCGACGGTTCAGAACTGGTATCCGGGGGATAAAAATGGTGTGGGTGGTATTTATAATTTTGTGACAAAACGAGCGGATTGCCGTGGTAATCGTTCCAAAGTTTCATGGACACAAGTGGAAACAGGTTCTGCGATTACTTGGAAATATCCAAGCTGCATTTTAAGAGGTGACTATTCACGCGGTGAATTTTACTCCGTTGCCGTGACCACCCAATGTCAACAAGCCGATACAGGCACAAAAATGATTCATTTGGGCAAAAATACTAGCAGTACCATTATTTCCAAAGGTATTTCAGCAGGCCGTGCGCAACAATCGTACCGTGGTTTGGTTCGCATGGGGAAAGGGGCTGAAAATGCGCGTAATTATACCCAATGTGATTCCTTATTGTTGGGTGATCAGTGTGGAGCGCACACATTCCCTTATGTGGAAGTAAAAAATCCAACCGCAACCCTCGAACATGAAGCAACCACATCAAAAATTGGCGAAGATCAGTTGTTTTATTGTCAGCAACGTGGCTTATCGGAAGAAGATGCTGTGAATATGATTGTGAATGGTTTTTGTAAAGATGTGTTTGATGTGCTGCCGATGGAATTTGCGGTGGAAGCGAACCGGTTGATGGAAGTCAGTCTTGAAGGTTCAGTCGGATAAAAAAATAACCACAGAGACACGAAGGCACAGAGATATTTTTATGAATGTGTTTGTTGTGTTGAGAGTGAATAAAAAATGAACCACAGAGGCGCGAAGGCGCGGAGGATTTTCTTTCGTGAACTTGCTAGCTATCGTGGTGTTTGAAGGTGAATAAACATGTTAGAAATTAAAGATTTACATGTCTCTGTCGATGGTAAGAAAATTCTTAAAGGTTTAAACCTGACCATCAATGCAGGTGAAGTTCATGCGATTATGGGACCGAATGGTGCTGGCAAGTCCACACTGTCCAATGTCATTGCAGGTCGTGATGGTTATGAGATTACTTCAGGTTCAGTGACTTATAAAGGTGATGATTTGTTGGCCATGTCTCCTGAAGAACGTGCTTGGGCAGGTGTGTTTCTTGCTTTTCAATATCCCGTTGAAATTCCGGGTGTGAACAATACTTATTTGTTGAAAGCAGGGGTCAATGCCAAGCGTAAACACCAAGGCTTGGATGAGTTGGATGCATTCGATTTTATGAGTGTGGTGAAAGAGAAAGCAAAACTGGTGGAATTGGATCCTAGTTTTTTAAGTCGCTCCGTGAATGAAGGTTTTTCAGGTGGTGAGAAGAAACGCAATGAAATTTTCCAAATGGCAGTGCTTGAACCGTCTTTAGCTTTATTGGATGAAACTGATTCAGGCTTGGATATTGATGCGCTTCGTATTGTGGCAGGTGGTGTGAATAAACTTCGCTCAGCCGACCGTGCGATTGTGATGATTACCCATTATCAACGTTTACTTGATTATATTGAACCTGATTTTGTGCATGTCTTGGCGAATGGAATAATCCTCAAAACAGGCGATAAATCATTGGCATTGGAACTTGAAGAGCATGGCTATGATTGGGTGAAAGAAACGCTATGAAGCTCATTCAAACAGTAAAACAGGATGCTTTAGCATGCTTTGAAAAAATAGGCTTACCTAGCAAGCGTGATGAAGATTGGAAATACACCGATGCCTCGCGTTTGGCAGGCTTGCTTGAAATGAGTGATGCCAATAAAAAAGTGGATAGCAACGGTTTGGGTATGCTTGATTTGGATGCATACCGTATTGTATTTATCAATGGTGTATGGGATGAAAAACAATCGAACTTGCCAAAGGGTGTGGCTATTCAATCACTCACAGCAATCAACGATAGCAAGCTATTTCAAATTTCTGCGGATGCACCTTTATTGAATGGTTTTAATGCACTTAATGCAGCGAAGGCTCGCGATGGCGCTGCCATTTGTTTGGCAGATAACAGCGTATTGGATAAACCCTTGTATATCCTGCATGTGAGCAATCAGAATCAGATTATTCGCCACGGCATGATGTTGGGCAAACATGCGCAAGCCAATATTATCGAGCATTTTATCAGTGTGGGCGAAGATAAAGCGCTGAGTAATGCAAGCACAGCAATCATACTCAAAGCGGGTGCGCACTTGGAACACAGCCGTATTCAACAAGAAGGAAAAGCGCAATCACATGTCGCTCGTGTTGAAGTGAAACAGTTGCGTGATTCATCGTATACTTTTCACGGTGTGGAATTGGGTGCATCTTTATCACGTACCGATCTTGTTGTTAGCTTGAGTGAGCAAGGTGCATCTTGTGATTTGAATGGTTTGTTTGTATTGGGTGGAAGACAACATGTGGATCACCACACCCGCATCGATCATATCGCCCCCCATTGCACCAGTCGTGAACTTTATCGCACGATTCTTGATGACCGTTCACATGCTGTATTCAATGGTAAAGTGATGGTGCATAAAGGTGCAATCAAAACCGATTCCAAGATGAGTAATGGTAATGTTTTGCTGTCCAAACACGCCGAAATTGATACCAAACCTGAGTTGGAAATTTACAATGATGATGTGAAGTGCGCGCACGGTGCAACGGTGGGGCAGTTAGATGATCAACAGCTCTTTTATTTACGCTCGCGTGGTATTTCAGAAGCGGCAGCTCAAGAATTGTTAACCTTTGCCTTTGCGGATGAAGTGTTGGCAGCGATGAGCAATCAAGTGGTTCGTTCGTATGTCGAAAAAGAAGCTTTTGCGAAGTTACCGCATGGTGATGATCTTGAAGGTTTATTGGGTGAATGATGAATATTGAACGTATACGCAACGATTTTCCTGTGCTTCATCAAGAATTATACGGTAAGCCATTGGTCTATTTGGACAATGCTGCAACGACGCAAAAACCACAGTGTGTGATTGATACGGTTCGTCATTATTATGAACGTGATAATTCCAACATTCATCGTGGTGTGCATACACTTTCAGAACGTGCCACCGCTGCTTATGAAGCATCACGCGAAACCATTCGTGCATTTTTTAATGCCAAATCAAGCAAAGAAGTCATTTTTACCCGTGGAACAACTGAAAGTATCAACCTTGTTGCTTCTTCTTGGGGTGGGGCAAACATTGGGAAAGATGATGAAATTCTGATTACCCACATGGAACATCATTCCAATATTGTGCCGTGGCAAATGCTGTGTAAACGCACCGGTGCGATTTTAAAAGTTGTGCCGATGAATCAAGCGGGTGAATTGGATATGGATGCGTTTGCATCGTTATTATCGGAACGTACCAAATTGCTAGGTGTGGTTCAAATGTCGAATGCACTGGGAACGATTAACCCGATTCAATCGATGATTCAACAAGCTCATGCGGTGGGTGCAGTAGTCTTGGTGGATGGTGCGCAAGCTGCGGCGCATATGCCTGTAGATGTACAAGCCTTGGACATTGATTTTTATGTCACCTCTGCCCACAAAATGTATGGTCCAACGGGTGTGGGTGTGTTGATTGGCAAACAAGCATTGTTGGAAGCCATGCCACCGTATCAAGGTGGTGGTGACATGATTTTGATGGTCACCTTTGAAACAACACAATACAACGATTTACCGCATAAATTTGAAGCAGGTACACCCAATATTGCAGGTGTGATTGGTTTTGGTGAAGCGATTCGTTATATCCAAGCAATCGGTTTCGATAATATTGTGCCGCGTGAAAAAGTATTGTTGAATTATGCCACCGTGCAAGCTCAAAACTTTGACGGCTTAAAACAAATTGGTGTTGCCAAAGAAAAAGCCTGTGTGCTTTCTTTTGTGATGGATGGCATACATCCACATGATTTAGGCACGATTTTAGATCGTGAGGCAGTGGCTATTCGTGCGGGACATCATTGTGCGATGCCTGTAATGCAATTTTATAAGGTGCCTGCGACTGCACGCGCATCATTTTCAATTTATAATACAGAAGCTGAAGTGGATGCCTTGTTTGCAGCATTGACCAAGGCAAGGGATATGTTTGCATAATGTTTAGTTTAGGTGATTTATATCAACAGGTTATTATCGACCACACCAAAGCCCCACGCAATTTTGGTAAATTAGAGCCCTGTAATCACGATGCAGAGGGTTATAATCCTTTATGTGGTGATCAACTGCATGTGTATTTACAAGTTAATGATGAACAAATCATTGAAGATATTACCTTTGAAGGGCAGGGCTGTTCTATTTCGACAGCCTCCGCATCCTTGATGACGGAAGCTTTAAAAGGGAAATCATTGTCAGCGTTTCAGGGTTTGTTTGATGCTTTTCATGCGATGGCAACCGCAGATATGGATGATAAACCCAATGAAGAAGTGTTGGGTAAATTGGCTGTATTGGCAGGGGTCAAAGAATTTCCATCGCGTATCAAATGTGCCACGCTTTGTTGGCATACCGTCAAATCTGCAATGGAAAATGCTGCTCAATCAGCAAGGACAGAATAATATGGCAAGTGGGCAAATGATTACAACGAATCGAGATATTGATGCTATTTTGATTCCATTGGGTACGCCAGTGATTATTCCTGAAGGCGCACAAGTGGCGATTACTCAGGAGCTAGGCGGAACCTATACGGTATCCGTGAATGGCAATTTGGCGCGTGTGGAAGATAAAGATGCCGATGCTTTAGGGCTTGGTAAAAAAGAGAGTGTTACATCTGATAATATCATTAAAACCGCGCATGGCCCTGTGGATGAACAACTGGTATGGGAAGCTTTAAAAACGGTTTATGACCCTGAAATTCCTGTCAATATCGTTGATTTAGGCTTGGTTTATGATGTGCATGGGGTAGATACGGATGATGGCGGCAATGCTGTGGAAATCACCATGACCTTGACCGCGGCAGGCTGTGGTATGGGGCCTTTTATCGTGGATGATGTGCGGGCAAAAACATTGGCGATTGAGAATGTTACGGAAGTGAATGTTGATCTGACCTTTGAACCGCCGTGGGATAGGGCTTTGATGACAGATGAAGCAAAATTACAATTGGGGATGTTCTGATGGCTGAATGGATTGATGTTGTTGAAGAGGCTGCTTTTCCAGTAGGAGAGCGAAAAGTTATTCAAAGTGATGCAGGTGCTATTTTAATTTTTCACTTGTCGGATGCTTATTATGCGATTGAAGACCGTTGTTCTCATGACGGTGGTGATATTGGTTTGGGTGTGTGTGAAGATGATGAAATTATTTGCCCTCGACATGGCGCACGTTTTTGTATTAAAACAGGTGAAGCCTTAACGCCACCTGCGTTTGAAGAGATTGATGTTTTTTCTATGCGGGTACATGAAGGCATGGTGCAAGTGGATATTGATTCGTAAATGAAGAACGTTGCTTCTAAACCTTTGGAATGTCGGCGTTGTGAACATTATTTTATCACATGGCATCCCCACTTTCCGCATGGTTGTCGTGCGTTTGGCTTTAAATCCAAACGATTGCCCTGTTTAGAAGTGCGTTCTGCCTCACAACTACACTGCTTGAAATTTAGTGAGAAACGTCGTCATCTTAGTGACTGATGTTACGCAGACCGTCATTCCCAAGTGCTTGTATTGGGAATCTAAAAATTAAAACCAATGAATCACTAATGTTATGAATTTTACCTTTTAAAAAAGCCTTTTCACTCATTTATAGAATATTCATATTATTTCAAAGATCCCCGATAAAAGATTTCGGGGATGACGCGTTTTTTCATCAAAGTGCGTAACATCAGTTACTGAAAGAGATGTATAAATAGAGTCGTGCATTTATATTTTTGGGAGTACGGCTTTAGCCGCACTTCCAGACACATGAACACACACGTCATGCTCATTATCGTCACCCTCGAGAGTTTGTGTCGAGGGTCTTCTTTTTCAAATAGAAATGCCCAATAAAAGATTTCAGGGATGACGTTTATGTTTCATCAAAGTGCGTCATATCAGTGAAATTAGTTGATTTTAATGTTGTATGATTATGATAGCGGAAATTTTTTCTTTGGAGGTTGATGATGGCAGCTGTAGGTGCAAGGGATTTATCCAGTCTTTCACTGTTTTATCGTGATATGAAACAAACATCGAAATTGTCACGCGAAGAAGAAGCGAATTTATCTCGACGTTGGCATGAACATGAAGATCGTGAAGCTGCTCGTCAATTGGTTGTGGCAAATTTGTATGGTGTTGCGGCGATTGCGCGTGAATACAGACATTTTGGTTTGCCAGAAGGTGATTTAATTCAAGAGGGAACGTTGGGTTTGATGCATGCTGTCAAACGTTTTGATCCTGAAAAAGGTTTTCGTTTGATGACCTATGCATCGTGGTGGATTCGTGCTTCTATCCATGATTTTATTTTACGTTCTTGGAGCATTGTGAAGCTTGGAACGAATAAATTGCAACGTCGTATTTTTGCAGGTTTGCAAAAAGCAAAAAATTCGATTGCAGCGGTAGATGGTAAAAAGGCTGACGAAGTTGGCGCTGAATTTGGTCTTAGTGGTCATGCATACCAAGAGGCGGCGAGTGCCTTTTTGCAACGCGATGTATCGTTGGATGTGGATATTGAAGGGCAAAAAATGCTGGATGATTTACCATCATCGGAAGCATCTCCAGAAGATTTGGTTACGGCATCCGATTGGAGTGATCATCAACACCGTCAATTAACAACAGTGATGGACGTATTATCATCTCGCGATCGTTATATCGTGAAACAACGTCATTTAAGTGAAGAACCTTCCACATTGAAAAAATTATCTGAAGAGTTGGGCATATCCATAGAGCGTGTACGTCAATTGGAAAGCCGAGCCATGAAAAAAATGAAAGCAGCGGCAATCGGTATTGCTGCTTGAAGCTTGACGCTTTCTTGTCTCACTTTACATTAGCGAAATGCTAGAAAAACACGATAAGAATCCTTTAAATCAAGCGATTGCCTTATGCCAGAGTGATATGGTTAAGGTGAATGCTTGTATTCACGACAATTTGAAATCAGATATCATGATGATTCCTGCTGTTGGGCATTATATTGTGGGTAGTGGTGGCAAGCGTTTACGCCCATTGCTGTGTTTACTGATTGCCAAGCTTTTTGACTATCAAGGTGATCGGCAAATCCGCATGTCCGTGGTGGTTGAATTTATTCATACTGCATCCTTATTGCATGATGATGTAGTGGATTCATCAGATCAGCGGCGAGGCAACCCATCTGCCAATGGTGTTTGGGGCAACCAAGCCAGCGTTTTGGTGGGTGATTATTTATTTTCACGTGCGTTTCAAATGATGGTCGCGGATGGTGATATGGCGATGCTTTCCTTGATGTCCAATGTGACCAACGCTTTAGCCGAGGGTGGAGTCTTACAATTATCGCGCACCTTTCATTTAGAGATGACAGAAATAGACTGCTTGGAAGTCATTGAGCGTAAAACGGCTGTTTTATTTGCGGCAGCTGCGGAAGTCGGGGCGCATGTATCGAATCAGCCAGAAAAAGTCATTCGCAAGATGGCGGAATACGGCATGTGTTTGGGTGTTGCGTTTCAATTGATGGATGATGCGATGGATTATATTTCTGACGAAGCCGCCGCTGGCAAGCCTGTAGGACATGATTTGGAAGAAGGTAAAATCACCTTGCCATTGATTCATGCGATGCATCAAGATGTATCTTTAGCCAAGCGTGTTGCAGCGATTTCAGAACGTGATGGTTGTTATGAAAACGATGATAAAGCTTGGGTTCGCGAACGTGTGCTTCACCTTCAAGGTGTGGAATATACCATCCAACGTGCGCAAGATTATGCCAATCGTGCCAAGTCATTATTACCATCGGCAGGTGATGCAAAACTTATTCAATTACTCAAAGACTTGGCGGACTTTTCTGCACAACGAATGTATTAACTGATGTTACGCACTTTGGATGAAAAAGATGCATCATCCGAAGTCCTTAGATTCTAAATTTGACATGCTTTGGAAGTGCGGCTTTAGCCGCGCCGAATGGAGGATTAGGGAGACGGCTAAAGCCGCACATCCAAAGCATGCCAAATTTAGAATATAAGGACTGCGGATGATGCATCTTTTTCATCCAAAGTGCGTAACAGCAGTTTGTAAATCATCTAGGCTAAAGTACAGACTTCAAAAATAGCATTCGAGAGAAAATACATGTCACCCACCATTGAACTCCTTGCACCAGCAGGAACCATTAAAAATATGCGCTATGCCTTCGCTTATGGGGCAGATGCCGTCTATGCAGGGCAACCGCGTTATTCACTGCGTGTGCGTAACAATGATTTTCAATTGGAAAATCTAAAAACAGGTATCAATGAAGCCCACGCTTCGGGGCGAAAGTTTTTTGTCGCCAGTAATTTGTTACCCCATAATAACAAACTCAAACGCTATCTTGAACACATGCAGCCCGTCATTGATATGAAACCCGATGCTTTGATTATGGCTGATCCAGGGTTGATTATGATGGTGCGTGAACGTTGGCCTGAAATCCCTGTGCATTTATCGGTTCAAGCCAATACCATGAACTATGCATCCGTGAAATTTTGGCAATCAGTGGGTATTTCACGCATTATTTTATCACGCGAAATTTCACTTGATGAAGTGGCAGAAATTCGTCAACAATGCCCTGACATGGAATTAGAAGTATTTGTGCATGGCGCATTATGTATTGCCTATTCGGGACGTTGTTTGTTATCGGGTTACTTTAATCATCGTGATGCGAATCAAGGTTCATGTACCAATGCTTGCCGCTGGAAATATGGTATGCAGGAAGGCAAGGAAGACGTGAGCGGTGATGTGCTGGATGCGACAACCATGCAAGAAGTCATGAATCCACAGCCTTTTTCAACATCCATTTCAAGTTGTGGTGGACTTGAACGTCATCCTGAAGCCGATAAAATATACATGCTTGAAGAAGAAAGTCGTAAGGGTGATTTAATGCCTGTGATGGAAGATGAACATGGTACCTATATCATGAATTCACGTGATTTGCGTGCCATTGAGCATGTCGAACGCTTGGTAAAAATCGGCGTGAACTCCTTAAAAATCGAAGGGCGCACCAAATCGCATTATTATGTTGCACGCACAACGCAACTTTATAAACAAGCGATGAACGATGCGTTGGCAGGCAGAGAATTTGACTGGTCATTGATGCGTAAACTCGATTCTCTGGCAAACCGTGGTTATACCGATGGTTTTTATCAACGCCTAGACACCGCTGCACACCAGAACTATGAACAGGGTGCTTCTTTGCGATTCAATCAGCGTTTTGTCGGTGAATTGATCGGCTATGATGAAGCTTTGGGTTTAGCTGAATTTGATGTGAAAAATAAATTCTCGGTCGGTGATTCAGTTGAACTCATTGACCCTAAAGGCAATCATACGTTCACCATCTCAAGCATGATCGATGCGCGTAAAAATAAACCCATCGAAAGCGCATTGGGGAGTGATTATAAAGTAAAAATACCTGTGCCATATGTACCTTCAAAAGAAGCGCTTCTAGCTGTAAATGTAAAAGAAAACGTTACAAAAAATAAACAGACTGTGATGGTCTAAAAAGTGACTAAAGGAGTATTTATGTATAAAATTATGACATTATGTTGGGGGCCTATGTTTGCTGCGAGCATGTTGACAAGCACCATGCTTATGGCAAAAACAAGCTCAAATGAACCAGAATTATTTCCTGTATCCTCATATTTATCCAATAAGCACCTCGATTTAGTCTATCCAAGCATTGCAGGAAATTTCTTAGTTTATAACGAAATTCGTCATGATGAATTTAGTGTGGTTCGTGTACCCGTGGATCAAGCGGATATGGTCGGAAAACGAGTTGATCCGATGATGTTAAATGAAGCCTTACGCGAAGGTGTTGCACTCAATAATGGCGCTATTGGTTATGTGAGTAATCGCATGGGTCCGATGTCTGCATGGTTATGGAATAATGGTGGTGATACCCAAATTGCGATTGCCAATATGGCATTGTACCGTGGTGGTTTGGTGCCTGAACATTTGAATACATCTGCGGAGGGAAAAGTGTGGTGCTTTGATGCAGCACTACAAAAAGTGCGACATAATGAATTGTTAAATGAGTTTACACAGCCCACTCATCGTGAATTGGTAGGGCAGGCTTGGCGCATGTATGACTCCAATTATTTCATCTATAAAACGGGCTATAGAGATACAAAAAAAGGCACACATAATAAGTTTGATGAACCATCCTTATTTATTTTTAACCGAGAAAACAGTGAGTTAAGTATGCTTCCCAAAGCCTTCGATGGTGCCATTTCTCCTGACGGGACACAGATTGCTTTTGTCCGCAATGTTGAGGGAAACTATGATTTATGGTTACAAAACATCGATGGCACAGAATTAACAGAACTGACCACAGAGACGTATGGTGATTTTGAGCCTGCATTTAGCCCCGATGGTCAACAACTTGCCTTTGTTTCCAATCGAGATAGCGAAGGTAGTGTACGTCAAACATCCATTTATGTGATGGATGTAAAGACGGGAAAAGTGAAACGTATTACCAACGCTCCTGAAGCTTCGGATGGCGGTGTCGCATGGAAAGATATGCACACCCTTATTTTTCACTCGAATCGTGACTTAAAACATCCAAGAACACGAACATCATCCAACTGGAATTTATGGAAGGTAGACATTGAATAAGATGAAATTTATATACACGTGTGTTTTAGCCTGTGGCTTATGTTTAAGCCTAGAATCAGCAGTACAAGCTGAATCACTATTTGGCAATAACAGTGATGTCAAAGAGCGTGATAGTGCGCAACTCTTAACACTCGAAACGAAAGAAAATGAAATGTATCCCAAAGCATCACCTGATGGAAAATACCTGCTAACCTTAACCATGCAAGGGCATGATGTGTCTATTTCTCGTCGCGCTATTCAAAATGGTGGTTACTTAAATATTGTCACTGATGATATTGCTTCCTTTGCCTCCTTTGCTTGGTTCCATGAGCAAGTCACTTTTTCATCGAGTCGTACAGGTATGTTGAGCCTCTGGAAGAAGCCTGCCCGTGGCAAAGGTTTGATGCGCCGTGAAATAGAACTCACGGGGCACTTACAAGAAATAACTTTATTAGAAGATGGTAGCATTATTGCCACACGCATTGCACAAGGTTATAAACAAAAACATGGTTTATCCTCAGATCACTTTAACAATTGGGATATGGGTTCAGTCCATAGTTACATTGTGCATATTTTTCCTGACGGCTCGGAAAAACGTTTAAGCAGCGGCTCTGGTGCATCCTTATCCAAAGATGGTCAACACCTTGTTTTTTCCATTGTGATGGGCAAAAGTCAACATTTATTTATGATGGATATCGATGGTTCAAATCTCGCCCAGCTTACTTCAGGCCATGCTCAAGATGCTCAAGCCACTTGGAGTGCTGATGGTAAATGGATTGTATTTACTTCAAATCGGGCTGGAACTGTCGATACAGGTGTGAGTTATAAAAACAATTGGGAATTATGGGCTATTTCCAATGAAGGCACCCACTTAACGCGTTTAACACACAACAAAGCCAAAGATGGTGCACCCTCAATCGCAGATAATGGAATCGTTTATTTTCACTCTGATCGACGCATTGATAAAACGAGTTTAGCAGAACGTGAAGTACGAGGTTCAGCCACAGGCTTCCACATTTGGACAGTCAATTTACCTGAACTGCTTCAAACAACATCATCAAAGTAACGGATATTACGAACTTTAATGAAAGCTAATTTCACAGGCTTTGGAAGTGTGGCTTTAGCCACGCCCTGATATAGTAGTTCAAGTATAAAGTTAGCATGTAAGCTACATCGTCAACTCCGAGTGCTGGTGTCGGAGGTCTTTTGTTTCAAACATTAGATGCCCGATAAAAGAACTCGGGCATGACGGTACTTTCATACTTAAACGACTATATTTCATTCGGTGCGGCTTCTGCCGCACTTTCAGAGTGATGAACATAAAACAACATGTTCTCTATTTTTTTATCGGGGATAACGCTTCTTTTTCACGTCAATAATTATTGCAACCTAGCTTGATGCGATGGATTGCCTGAACTGAGTGGAAGGGTGACAATAAATGATGCTCCCTTTCCTTCTTCACTTTCAATATCAATATGACCTTGATGAACCTCAACAATATGTTTACAAATCGCCAAACCTAAACCTGCACTTCCCTTTTTACGCGCTCTTGAATCATCCACACGATAAAAACGGTTAAACAACAAGGCTTGATGTTGCAAACCAATACCCGGACCTTCATCACGCACGGTAATGCAAACCGTTTCTTTTTGTACGTAAGCCGTCAGCCAAACCGTGGAATGCTCTGGTGCATATTTATGCGTATTACCCAGCAAGTTAAAGAAAACACGTTCCAAGTGACTGCTATCGCCCATCACTTCCATGTCATCTTGAATCTCCATTTCTAAGTGAATATGACGTTCTGACAATAAAATAAGGTGTTGTTGCCCCACTTCTTGTAACAATAACGATAAATCAACCGTTTGTTGTTGAAGTTCAAGCATACCTGCATCCGACCTCGCCAATGTGAGCAAATCATCCACAATATATTGCATTCGTGAGACTGTTTTGAGATGTTGCTTAAATATAAAACGATATTCTTCTTCACTTCGAGGATGACGAAGTGCCACTTCCATTTCACCTTTAAGAATGGTCAAAGGCATGCGTAGTTCATGCGAAGCATCCGCTGTAAAACGTTTCTGAGATTTAAAACTACTTTCCAATGATTCAAACATCGAATTTAAATCTTCCATAAGATCTTGTAATTCACGTTCTTTCGCATGATTTGGAAGGCGCTGAGTTAAATCACCTTGCGCCACTTTCCGCGCTGTTTTTTGAATGATTTTGATTGGACGCAACGCACGTTTTGCCATCATGTAACCAGCCCATGATGATAAAACAATGGAAATCATGCCTAAAATGCCACCAATTAGGTAAAGAAGTTTAAAAAAGGCTTGAATTTCACTACTTTTATGCGCCACCAACAAGGTCGCAACAATATGATGTCCTGCATGAATCGGCATAGCAAGCACGCGTAGATTTTGTTTACCCAATAAGGATTCGGTGGAAATAAACGTGGCAGCAGAACCATTCATGGCTTGCCCAAGAGCATGACTCACACCATTTCCACCTGCATCAATAATACTTTTATCTGAAGCATATTGAATCGTTCCATTGGCAGAAATAAGCTCCAAACTATCACCCGTTTGGCGTTGATAGGCTTCAAGAATCGAGAACCAATAAAAACTATTGTTATGTTCTAAATCTTGAATCACCGCTTGCGCATGTGAAAGTAAGACTTCATCCATGTTTTGATAGACTTGCCGTGATAAAAAAACATAAATAAGCAACGCTGAAAAAAGAAGAATCCCAAATTCAATGCCAATATACAAGAGTGCCAGACGACCTCGAAAGGTCTCCAACATATGGTAATGTATTTTTTTAAACATCAGACTTAAAGTAAAGGATTGTCATCACTTAAAAGATAACCTTGACCACGAATCGTATGTAACAATGTGAGTGGTTTATTTTTATCTATTTTATTGCGCAAATGACTGATATATACATCAATCACATTGCTTTCAGGGTCAAAATTCATATCCCAAACATGTTCACCAATGCGCGTACGAGAAAGCACTTTGTTTTGATTGCGCATCAAATATTCAAGCAAGGCATATTCTTTGGTCGTTAAACGAATTTTTTTTCCACCACGGACGACAAGACGAGTCATCGGATCCAACTCTAAATCAGCCAATTGTAAAGTCGGTGTTTTATGTTCCGATTGACGACGCAACAAGGCGCGTACCCGTGCCAATAATTCATCAAAGGCAAATGGTTTGATTAGATAATCATCCGCCCCTGCATCCAAGCCACGAACCCGATCTTCAATACTATCCCGTGCTGTCAGCATCAAAACAGGCGTAATCACGCCACGTTCACGAATCTCACGGCAAACACTGATACCATTTTTCTTCGGCAACATCACATCCAAAAGAATCAAATCGTATTCATTCACTTCAGCAAGAAAACCACCATCTTCACCGTCATACGAGACATCAACAGCATGACCTTCTTCTTTGAGTCCTTTTTGAATAAATTGAGCGACACGCTCTTCATCTTCTACCACTAATATTTTCATGTCGAAAGCATAGAACATATTATGCGCTTTCTCAAAGTTGTTGTTATCGTTGCCGTATGAAATACAAACTGACACAGAAACAACCCTTATATCGCGGCTTTTTTCAACTGGATCGTTATAGCATTGAACATGAACGTTTTCAGGGCGGTATGATGAAGCTAGAGCGCGAACATTTAGAACGTGGCAAAGGTGTCGCGGTTCTGCTGTATGATGAACATTGTGATGAAGTCTTACTCATTGAACAATTTCGCATTGGCGCAGCTGTGTGTAACCATAACCCTTGGTTGATTGAAGTCGTGGCGGGCATGATTGATGACGGTGAAGATGCTGAAACCGCAGGTCGGCGAGAATGTTTAGAAGAAGTCGGTTATCAACCCACATCGATGACGTATTTGGGTAAATATTATTCAACCCCCGGTGGTTCATCCGAACATATCACCGTCTATTTGGGCTTCATCGATAAATCAAAGCCTATCCATGATGGTGGCGGTGTTGCCGATGAACATGAAGATATTCGACGCTTTTGGTTATCACGTCATGAAGCGATGGAATGGGTTAAAAATGGTAAAATCAATTCAGGCGCACCAATGTTGGCCATCATGCTGGCGTTTGGTTGGCAAGGTACTATCTCCACAAAGCATAAATTAACTACTTTAAAAACTGAGTAGGTAACTACAATGGTGATTGTTACTATCGTTGGCATCACATCAATTTTCATAAAGTTTAGCAAACAACTTGGTTGACATCGTCCTTTAAGGGTAGCGTGGAGGATAGCAACTATTGCGATATTTCAATATTATTAAGCAATGCGATCAATCTTCTTCCCATTGCATGAGCTAAATTAACAGGTACGGCATTTCCAATTTGCTTATATTGGCTGCTGACCGACCCTGTAAAGATCCAGCTATCAGGAAAGGTTTGTATTCTTGCATACTCTCGAATGGTTAAAGGTCTTGTTTCCTCAGGGTGACATCGTTCGGTTTGTTTTTGTGCAGGGGCACAAGTCAACGTTAAGCTAGGGCTATCATAGGACAACCGCCTAGCCATTCCTGTTTTTCCGCCACCCATAAAGTAGCTTTTTTGCATATATTCTTGTTGTATATCATCTGGAAGATTGACCCAACAGCCACCTTGCGGGACCATGGATAAAATCTGTTTTTTTCGTTCTGGATAAACTTGCCCTTTAGATTCAGGGCAATCTGATTCGTACAACACTCCTTTTTTTAAAGCATCCTTCACGGTTAATACCGTATGAAAAGGTTCGGGCCACTTAAAATTATTATATTCAAGCAAGTCATTCCGTATGCCAACAAGAAATAGCCGCTCTCTTTTTTGAGGAACACGGTAAAAAATGGCTTTTAGCACTCTTGGTTCAACCAATGTATAACCAAGCTCTTTAATGACAGCCTTGATAGCTTCTAATGTTTTACCCTGATCATGGGTTAATAAACCTCTTACATTCTCACCTAAAAACACCTTGGGTTTTATCTCTTTAATTGCCCGTGCAAACTCGAAAAATAAAGATCCTCTTGTATCTTCAAAACCTAGTTGATTTCCTGCATAGGAAAATGCTTGGCAAGGAAAACCACCTGATATAAAATCTATATCTTTATATTGGGTAAAATCAATCTTAGAAATATCACCTTCAAGAACGTTCCAGTTTGGGCGATTTTTCCTTAAAGTTGCGCAGGCATTCTTATCTATTTCATTTAATGCAACGGCATTGAACCCTGCTTTTTCTAATCCTATGGCTAATCCTCCGCCACCAGCGAACAATTCAATAGAGTTATATTTCTTTATGGGTTTTATTTTTTGATCTTCATCCCATTGCGAGTTAACCATCGCGTTTACTGGTGGTAAATGGATTAAATCAGATAAAGAATAACGACCATCTTTCAAAGGTTTCACTTTTTCATTCTTCTTCCAACTTGCAATGGTTCTTTTGGAAACAGACATGATATCTGCTAACAATGTTTCAGAAATAAACTTTTCAGACATTAAAATCACTGAACCCTTCATATTTTCCAAAGGACAATAAATAAAGGCTTTTTAATACATTGGGCGATATTTTTTCTAATTCTGAAACGACAGTATTTGATTCAGTATCAAGCTGTATATCTTGAATAATATCCTCAATCACACTTGGTAAACATTCACAAAGTTTTTTAAACGCGAACTGATCGCCTGTGACAAGCTTATAAAATTGGTCGATTGAAACTCGTCTTATGTTTTCATTTGAAACAGGCTCCCCATCTAAGCTGATATTCCAAACGATATTTTGACTATTTCGAGCAATGATTTCCACAAGCATACATGTTGAATTAGGGATATTTAAAAGCGTATGTTGCATTCTCATATAGGTTTTTTGAGATGATGATGAGTTCATCGTATTATGTTTATTTTTCATCTCGACATAATAATAATCTTCTAAATTGACAATATCATATCCTTTTTTTGGAACGGTCCAGTCCTCGCCAATATAGTTGAAAATATTTTGATGGAAGTAGCCAATATGATTGGTGTTTGATTTATCCATTTGCCTAACGATTTCACTCTCAACCACACTTTTTATATCTTTGGCATACACTTTTGAATCAAAAGTTAGTTTAATCGGATCAATAAGGTTTTTATTAAATTTCGCCAAATCAATCTTACACCTATATTTTTCAACTGTGTTTTTGGTGTGTTGATACAAATCTTTATTACTAATGAAATCAAGATTGTAATTTCTCAAAATTACTCCTATTAAATGTGATGATAGCATGATTCTCATTATCACCCTTGAATACTGATGTCGAGGGGCTTTTGTTTCAAACTGTAGATACCCGATAAAAAATTTTGAGCATGACGATACTTTGATACTTGAAAACAACTATCGATGATGATTCAAGCCTTTGCAAACACCTTCATTTTATCATAAATCTGATCACGCACACGGCGAAACTCATCCATAATTTGCGCTTCATTACCTGTTGCCTTGGCTGGGTCGTCAAAAGGCCAATGTTGTTTCTCACAACTGACTGGAATAGCTGGACATGCTTCATCGGCATGACCACACACCGTCACCAATAAATCAAGCTCCTTTAATATCAATGGATCAAGTTTTTCCGACTGTTGTTTACTAATGTCCACACCAGCCTCTTGCATCACAGCAATCGCGCGCGGATTTTTACCATGTGCAACAATACCTGCCGAATAGACTTCAAAACGATCGCCAGCCAATTGTTTTAACCAAGCTTCAGCCATTTGTGAGCGGCAGGAGTTACCTGTGCAAAGAAATAATACTTTTTGTTTCATGTGATGCCCCTTTCATACCAAACTTTACTTCGATTGACGATAGCCACCACAGAAAGCATTACGGGTACTTCCACCAAAACACCGACAACCGTCGCCAATGCAGCCCCCGACTGAAAGCCAAACAATGCAATGGCCGTGGCTACAGCTAACTCAAAAAAGTTAGAAGCAGCAATCAAAGCAGATGGTCCTGCGACACTATGTGCCACGCCACATTTCCTATTCAGCCAATAAGCCAACGCTGAATTAAAATAGACTTGAATGATGATGGGTATGGATAACAACAAAATGACGAGTGGTTGCGTAAGTATCTGCTCACCTTGAAAGCCAAAAAGAAGCACAATCGTAAGCAATAAAGCAGACATTGAGATAGGCTCCATCACATGCAAAACATCATCAAGTTTGCCTTTTTTCAACAAAATTTGGCGACTGATATAGGCTAAAACCACTGGCATCACGACATATAACATAAGCGATAGAAACAAGGTCTTCCAAGGCACAACGATGGATGTCAGACCCAGCAATAAACCAACAATCGGCGCAAATGCAACCATCATAATCACGTCATTGAGTGCCACCTGTGATAAGGTAAATTGTGGGTGACCATGTACAAGCCGCGACCAGACAAACACCATAGCTGTGCATGGAGCCGCTGCCAGAATAATAAGACCCGCGATATATTCAGGAATTTTATCTGCCTCAAGCCATGGTGCAAAGAGATACTGTAAAAAAATAAAGCCAAGAAACGCCATAGAAAATGGTTTGACTAGCCAATTAATACCCAAAGTAATCGCTATTCCACGACGATGATTCCATACCTTATGCAAGGTGGAATAATCAATTTTAAGTAACATGGGAAGAATCATAGCCCAGACCAATGCTGCAACGGGTAAATTGATATGTACGACCTCTATGTCAGCAAGTTCATGAAATAAATTTGGGAAGATGTAACCCGAGCCAATGCCCACGACAATAGCAATGAAGACCCAAAGGGTGAGAAAGCGGGCGAATAGACCCATTGATTTGCTTTCAGATGACATAATAACTCCTATATTCAAATAATGGGGGCTATCATATCTGCTTATGCGGATATGTAAATTAACAGATGGCTTTACACAGTTCATTCCCGTGGTCTTTTAATCGGGAATCTAGACATTAAAAACAATGAATGACTGATGTTACGCACGCCGTCATTCCCGTGGTCTTTTAATCGGGAATCTAGAAAGTGAGAGCAATGAATGATTTATGTTATAAATGTTGGCTTTTTAAATAGCCTTTTGACTAAATTCTAGAGCATTCATATTTTTCCATAGATCCCCGATAAAAGAATTCGGGGATGACGCATTTTTTTCATCAAAGTGCGTAACATCAGTTAACAGATTGATTTTTTCAAATTCACAAGGTCTTGTTGTAATTGTTCATTCGATAGTGAGCTATGTTTAATCAACTCGGCAATCGTTTCTACATGCTGCTCGGAGTATTTCATTTGATAGTAGACCCATTTTCCTCTGCGCTCACACTCAACCAGTCCAGCATTCTTTAGGATGTTAAGATGTCGTGAGACTGTGCTTTGAGGTAAGGAAAGCGTATCGGTAAGATGGCAAACGCATAACTCACCTTTTTGACAAAGGAGATGTGCAATCCTTAATCGAATAGGATCAGACAATCCTTTAAACAGTTGGGTTAAATTCATGGCTAAACTTTAGCTGCAATCCATTTGAATGTCCCTTTAGTGAGTATGCCAATCATGGATGGTGCATACGTTCTTTGAAACAAAATCCCCTCAACACAAGCACTTGAGGATGACTACAAAGGTGACGATGAAACGCATCTGGTGCAGTTTCTCGCCTATCTATAAACAACTTTGCAACATTAGGATGTATCATCATGCAAGTATTTCATTCATGGGACGAAGCAAAAAATGCTCACATATTGGGTGGCGCAATCACCGTAGGGAACTTTGATGGTGTGCATATGGGACATCAACAAGTATTGGCTGAATTAAAAGGGCATGCAGAAGCTGTTGAAGGCACTTCGATTGTGGTTACTTTTGAGCCACATCCTCGCGCTATTCTATTTCCTAAAGAATCCCCACGCCGTTTGGGGCATGTATCAGAACGCTTACAATGTTTAGAAAAAGCAGGTGTGGATGCCGTTTTATTATTGCCCTTTAACAAAGAATTATCCACATGGTCCGCAGAAAAATTTTCACAAACCTTATATGAAACCTTTCAATTTAAGCATATGCATGTGGGGTATGATTTTGCTTTTGGACACGACCGCCAAGGGCATATCAACGATTTACGATTATTGGGTGAAAAAAACGGATTTACAGTATCCGAAGCCGCCGCTTTTGAAATGTTGGGGGCTGTAGTCTCGTCATCAAGGGTTCGTTCTGCGATTGAAGCCGCTGATTTTGACATGGCACGCAAGCTTTTAGGTCGTCATTATAGTATTTCAGGTGAAGTCTTGCATGGTGATAAACGAGGTCGGGAAATGAACTTCCCTACAGCCAATGTCGATGTCCAAGGTTTGGCGCACCCACCCGTTGGGATTTATGCTGTTCGGGCAAGCACCTCTCATAAAACATGGAATGGTGCAGCATATTTAGGTTATCGACCCACATTTAATGGGCGAACTTTATTGTTGGAAACCCATGTGTTGGATGATTCCCCTGATTTATATGGTCAAATATTGACTGTCGAATGCATACAAAGAATCCGTGAAGATCGTAAATTTACAGGAGCACATGATTTAGCTCTGCAAATTGCCGAAGACTGTGAGGCTGCTCGGAAAATCTTGGCTGATTATCCTAACAATGCATAGGAAAAGTATCATGCCAACGACTTACATACTAAAACTTTCACCAAAATAAAGGCGACGTGCATCAGGGTTCGACACAATGACATCCGCATCACCTTCCACGATAATTTCACCCGCATTCATCAAATAAGCGCGTTCACAAATCGCTAAGGTATCGCGAACATTGTGATCGGTAATTAAAATACCAATCTGTTTTTCTCGCAAACTAGCGATGATGCTTTGAATATCTTCCACCGCAATGGGGTCAACCCCTGCAAATGGCTCATCCAACAATAAAAAACGGGGGTGTGTGACCAAGGCACGGGCAATTTCAGTGCGTCGCCGCTGTCCACCTGAAAGCGTAAACGCTTTTTGATGTTGCACCGCTTCCAAACCAAAATCGACCAATAAACCTTCCAATTCTTCTTCCACTTGAATGGCTGGCATTTTGAGTGTTTCAAAAATCGCCAATAAATTTTCACGCACCGTAAGTTTACGAAAAATACTGGCTTCTTGAGGCAAATAACCAATACCACGACGCGCACGCATATGCATGGGTAGGTGAACCAAGTCTTCACCATCTAATAAAACTTGCCCTGCATCGGCTTCTACCAAACCACACACCATATAAAAACTGGTGGTTTTCCCCGCACCATTCGCACCCAATAAACCCACACATTCGCCTGAATACACATCCAAACTGATTGAATCTACAACTGTTTTGCTGCCATATCGCTTGCATAAATGTTGTGCCGATAAATGGTGGCGTGTGGGTTCACTCATGATGTTGACCTTGCGATGTCTGATCGGTTTCAATATGTAAACGCACCCGTTTTCCGGGTTCTTGTAACACTTCGGTATCACCTTGAGTGATATCATGGATTATTTTATAACCACGAAGCACGCCTTTTTCATTTTCAACACTGGCATGACCGATTAACGTTACCTGATTCGTTGTTTGTTCAAAAATAGCTTGGTCGGATACGCCATGCTTAGCACCTTGATGCATACGGACATGCCCCGTTGCTACAGCGTGTTGAATTTTTTTATTCAGATAATCCACCACCAAGCGATCGCAACGTAATTCAAAATCATTTCGAGTGAGTAATACGCTGCCAGTGAATGTCGCTCGATTCTGTTGCGTACTCATATGCATGTGATCGGATTCGATTTGTATCGCATCTTCCGCCCATGCTGCGCCACTCCAGATGAGACATATCATTGTTATCCATAATTTCATATCAATTAATCCTTTTAAACTATGAACACCCTATTGATCAATAAATTCTAAAAAACAAATTAATACATGATGTTACGCATACCATGATCTTTTAATCGGATTTCGGGGATGAACGTTGCCGTGTGTTCATTACTTTGGAAGTGGGGGGTTAGGGGAGACGAAAGAGGTAAAAGGGGGCGGGGGAAGCGGAAAAAGAAAAAAAAGGAAGAATAATAAAAATATGTAAAAAGATTT
>JAUZQM010000047.1 GCA_030950985.1 Mariprofundaceae bacterium
CATCAAATGGCAAAGGAGCTTGCCGAACAGGAATATGAGAAGTTCCACCAACAGCGATTAAGTAGTGAAAGTATACAAGCGAATAAGGCATTGGAAGCTTTGGCTCAAGTCGCCAATCAAATACCTGCTCCGAAAGGAAAAAAATAATGCCTTCTATTCAAGCCCCTATGCTCACGGTATTAAAAGATACTTTGCAAGAACGCTATGTACGGTATTTACCACCATTGCTAGGCAATGCGAATGAAGGAAATCGTGAAACCAAACAGGTTTCACGCGCTTTTAGTGCCTTTGTGCTTCATACGATGTTTGATTTGAACCCAAAAAAAGCGGCTGAAGCAGTCGTCGATGACTATAATGATAATGGTGTCGATGCGATCTATTACCATGAGCCTGAAAAAACATTATATTTTGTACAGTCCAAGTTGAAAGGCAATGGAGACTTTCAGTTGGGTGAAGCGCAATCCTTTTTAAGTGGCGTAAAAAAGCTTATCAATAAACAGTTTTCCACATTCAATCAGAATGTAAAAAATATGGAAGAAATCATAGAAACTGCATTGGATGAATGCGATGAGATTAAGCTCATTATTGCCTACACAGGTGATGGGGTTTCCATTCAGGCTAAAAACGAAATAAGGCAAACCGTTCAACGAGAGCAAGAGGATGGGGATGAGCAGCTTCAACAGGAGTTTGTTGAGTTCGATGCTGCAAAAGTTGAAGAAGCCTTAAGACAAGAACAAGCCGTTGATCAAGTTAATGAAAAAATCCGTATTCATAAATATGGTATAATTGATAATCCAAGAAGAACTATCTTTGGCATCGTAAAGGTTCAAGACCTTATTAACCTACATGAGAGATATGACAGAAAATTGTATGAGAAAAACATCCGTTTTTTTATAGGCGCGGGGAAAAGAGGTGTACATTCAGCCATAAAACAAACGCTTTTGAAGGAACCTGATAAGTTTTTATACTTAAATAACGGTATTACATTGGTTGGTTCTTCAGTTTCAAAAGGGTCAATAGTTAGAGGTGAGAAAAAGACAAAAAGTTACACAGTTCAAGGTATGTCCGTGGTGAATGGCGCACAAACCATTGCATCAGCGGCTCAGTTTCAACAAGAAAACCCAGATGCAGATATATCATCAGCTCAAGTGATGCTAACCCTGATTCATACAGGGGCGACAGATCAATTTCACAAACAAGTTACTAAAGCTAGAAATTTACAAAACCCTGTTGACCTATCCAATTTTGCAGCACTGGATGATAATCAGGAACGTTTGCGTCAGGAAATCGCACTCTATGGCATGGAATATCATTATAGACCCCAACGACAAGTAAGAGCAGGGATTCCTGTGATGGATATTGAAACACTGGTTAAAGCCTTGGCATGCCTTCATAAAGACATTCGCTATCCAGCTCGCTTAAAATCCGAGCCCAGCCAGTTCAGCAATATGGAATCGGACACTTATAGGGAGCTGTTCACGGATGAACTTTCAGGCAGTAAGGCGATGAATGCCTTTATCGCCTTTCAAGCTATTCGGGATTTATTAAGTGCGGCGGATCAATCATCACCAAGCCCAGAACGGCTTGTTTATCGCCACTGTACTTATGCATTGGCAAGCATACTGATGAAACGGTTAAGAGATAGAATTGAGGGGGATGAAGTGCTTGATGCTGATCAACTAAAAACGCTTATCAGCTCACCTTTTGATGATTTGCGACAGTCTTTTGCTGATCAGTATGGTTTAGGTGGTGCGCCACACGCATTTTTTAAACGCATACACGATACCTCACGCTTGATTCAAAAGGTTGCTATTTTAGAGCAAGACTTGGCGGAAGATGCAACGGTTCAAACCTTACAAGATCGGATGCAGCCGAATGACCCTCATAATCAAGCATTAACAAATTATTTAGCTGGTAAAGCAGAGCAACTTTAGGGATGAGAAACATGAAGAAAACAAAGCTGGAACTCACATGGATAGGCAAAGACAAACGCCCGAAGCTGGAACCGCGTATTTTGCTGGAAGATCCAAGCAAGTCCTATCATGCCAAGCATAAAGTTACGGACAATGATATTTTCGATAACAAGCTTATTTTTGGTGATAATTTATTAGCATTAAAGGCTCTGGAGCAGGAATATACGGGTAAGGTGAAGTGTGTGTTTATTGATCCGCCATATAATACTGGTAGTGCTTTTGAGCATTATGATGATGGGGTGGAACACTCTATTTGGTTAAGCCTTATGCGTGACCGTTTGGAAATAGTACGCAATTTGTTATCTGATGATGGCTCATTATGGATAGCTATTGATGACAATGAAGGTCACTATTTAAAAGTGCTGTGCGATGAGATCTTTGGAAGAAGCTGTTTTAGCTCTACGGTAATTTGGCGTTCAACAGATAATAGTAATAATGATGCTAAGAAGTTTTCAGTAGATCATAATATGATCTTAGTTTATTCAAAAGAACCTGACTGGAGGACTAATAGGCTTGATCCACCAGCTGAAAAAAGAAAACATTTTAAAAATCCCGATGATGATCCAAGAGGCCCTTGGTTTGATGGCAATCCATTATCATCACCAAATTATAGAGAGAACCTTTGTTATGACTTAATTGCTCCTAATGGGAATATTATTAAGCACCCTACTAATGGGTGGCGTTGGAGTAAGGGAACAATGGAGGAAAAGATCTCTTCTGGAGAAATTCGTTTTAAAGAAGACGGAACAGGAATCAGACGAAGGACCTACTTAAAAGATCAAGGTGGTCTTCCTCCGACAACCCTATGGGCGGATTTAGAGGAAACTGGACATAACAGACAGGCTAAATATGAGCAAAAAAAATTATTCCCTGATTGGGGCAAAATAAAGTGGTTTGGAACACCTAAGCCTGAGAAGTTAATTTTTCAAATTCTTCGTATTGCGACAGAGGCTAATGACTTAGTCCTCGACTCCTTCGCAGGTTCAGGAACTACAGGTGCTGTAGCCCATAAAATGGGGCGTAAATGGATCATGATTGAACTGGGTGAGCATTGCCACACCCATATCATCCCACGCTTGCAAAAAGTCATTGATGGTGACGATCAGGGCGGTATTTCCAAAGCGGTGAATTGGCAAGGTGGCGGCGGCTTCCGTTATTACAGCCTTGCCCCTTCATTGATTGAATACGATCACTTCGGGCAAGCGATTATCAATAAAGCGTATCAAGCTGAAATGTTGGCCGAGGCCATTTGTAAGCTGGAAGGGTTTATCTATGCCCCTTCGGAAACGGAGTGGTGGAATCACGGTTATTCAACTGAAAGTGATTTTCTTTATGTGACCACGCAAAATCTATCAGTGGCAAAACTGGAGCAGATTTCCGAAGAAGTCGGCAAAAATCGTACCCTGTTGATCTGCTGCGGTGCATTCCGTTGCAAGGCAGATCGCTTTGATAATCTAACCATCAAGAAAATCCCCAAAATGGTATTGAGCCGTTGCGAATGGGCGCATGATGATTACAGCCTGAATGTCGAGAATTTACCGATGGCGCAAAAAGATGCAGAACAGGTGGATTTGTTTGATGGTGATGCTGGGAGAGATAAGTCATGAGCAAAGAAGCACCTGCTGTCATTGCTAAGGATCATGCCATGTTTGCCCGCATTCATGATATTC
>JAUZQM010000048.1 GCA_030950985.1 Mariprofundaceae bacterium
TACTAACACTGTAGATACTGTACATAACAGTACTGCTACTATAACTAATAATACTACAGACGAGGTTACTGAAGCATCTGCTAGCATAACTAATAACACTGATGTATCTACTAATACTAGCAAGACTAGTATAACTAACAATACTGCGGCTAAGACCGATAACGTAAGCGCGCACTACCAGGTCAATCTTAAATCCTACGCTGTGGATAATGGTGCTGATGAGTTGATAACCGTAATATCCGATTTTATACAAGCTGTCAGTGACGGTATGGGTATCGGTAACGTAGGCGCTCCTGTACCATTTGATGCTGGCACTATCTCTAGTCTAGCGGCCATCAAAGCTAGAATAGACGGGTTTAAATAATGGAGGCATCGCTATGGGATTGAGTGCAACTACAGACGCAACTGCTATAAATAAATATATAAGCGGACTAACCACCGATAGCGTATTGTTCATAGACAATATATCTACGATATTAGACACAGGGTTCCAGGCTGCGGTACCCTCACTACTTAATCTAGACATATCCCCTGCTGCTGGGACACTCGCGTTACCACACCCTAGCGGAGGTAATTCTACCATGCCAGAACTTATAGGTAAAGCTTGTGCCGATTACTGGCAGTTGGCTATAGGTAAAGGTGCGCCACAACACAAGGCCGCTGTCACCGGAGTGTCTAATGACGCTAGTAAGATAGCCGCCCCTATAGCATTGAGTATAAGGGGATTAGCTACCGGAGGGTATTTAGTCCCCAGTTATACAGACTTTGTTACTGTTATACATAACGAGGTACTTACCATAAAGTGGACGGTTAACGAGGCTGACGGTAGCGGTTCAACAACTGACCTAGTGACTGTTAGTTAACACCTGTAACGTATGTACAAGATACCTAGTGACTGTTAGGTCACTAGGTATCTTGTATACGTACTAGTTGGACTAATAACCCATTTCACTAAATAAAAGTTTTTGAGGGCGGAATAATCCCATGGTCTCCAGTTGAATATAATAAATATTCATATTGTCTAACACTAGCCTGTGTCTATCAACAGCTTGGATCATCTCCTTAGGTATACCGGAACCCCCAGCTATGGTTAACGGTACTCGGTAGGTGCCTAACTGATCCTTACCATTGCTAGTCAGTATCTCCCTTAGCTTAGATTGGATATCTGGATCTTCTATGGAGTCTAGATGTAAAGATAGCAGACGTCTACTCTTAAGAACTGTAGGTATCTTAACAGTCATATACGTAGGCTTGCCAGGGTCTCCGTATTTATCAGCGAACACCTTAGTCCAGATGTCATGATGAAAGTACGGAGTCTTAGATTTGTCGTCTAACTTATAAGCATCCGCATCCTTGATCTTATCCAGTTTAAAGATAGCTATATCTCCAGAGTCGATAGCTTTCAACAGAGACCGCTCCATATCGGCTACCTTAACTAAGATCGCCTTAGGATCCATAACCTCACCTGCTTCTATAGTAGTTAGCAGGTTACGCATATCCTCATGGGCGTCTGTGACGATACTCTGATTACCTGCTGAAGCTATAAGATGCACACCTTTAAGTTCCAACTTAGGTTTGGCGTATACGTTACCCTCCTGTATCCAAGTGTTAGCATAGTAGTGTTTAGATACGTTAGCTGTTACGAAGGCACTCCAAAAGTACTCGTTCTTCATTTTGAGTAGTCCTATAGATTCTTCAGCTATGTTCATATTCTTAGCGAACACCCGGATGTTGTGATCTATAACCTGGGTATTGATAGTCATAACAGCAGCACTAACAGCTACGGCTTCCGGAGTAAATTTGTTATTACCGAAATACCAATCAGTCCAGATGTCGTAACTACCGCACGTACTGTCAGTGTCTGACAACACTATTACATCCCTATAACAGTCTTTGATGTTACCGACGTCCATAGGTAGTATATCAGTAGTGAAGAATGTTTTTATTAGTAGTCTATATTTAGCTAATACCGCGTACACGTTTTCAGCAGTAGCCCCTAACACCATAAGAGTATCCGGGTCGGCTGTTACTAAATCCTTATAGCGGATCTTCTTACCAGAGATATCTTCCATACAGATATGATGCACTAGGTTGTTAACGCCCTCTGTGTCCACCTGAAGAGCTTTTAGTGGGTTATTGCAACCACCAATCACCTTAGTAGCTAACCCGCCTATGAAGGAGCGTATAAGCTCTTGGTTATATTTCTTCATATGGTGTAAATCATTAACATACATAACCGCAGCTAGTTGGTATTTATCTAACCTACCTAAATATGTTAGTATGGCAGCTTCAGCTTTAGGGTTAGTCCAATATCTCTTAGTGCTGTATAGTAACATATCCATAACTTCTACAGCTGTTGGATAGTATATATTATAAGTACTCATAACTGCAGCTACTTTAGTACTATTAACAGTATCTATTACAGCTGTAATGTAGTTGATAGTAGCCTCAGCAGAGTATAAACATCTATTACCAGCTACTACCGATTCAGTAACAGCGTTACCGATACTGGC
This sequence comes from Mariprofundaceae bacterium, assembly GCA_030950985.1. Lineage (GTDB taxonomy): Bacteria > Pseudomonadota > Zetaproteobacteria > Mariprofundales > Mariprofundaceae. The sequence continues at coordinate 2,514 of JAUZQM010000048.1, forward strand.
TACTGCTCTAGTCATAGAGGTCAGTGTTGAGTGTTGTGATGGGTTATACAAAGCGGTACTCATACTAGCATACGAGCCACTCAGGCTGTTATTAAAGATTTTCATAACCTTCTGCAATACATCATTCTTAGTATGTTTATCGATATCCCCATTCTGATAAGCTTCAAATGCTATAGCTTTGTGCTTATTACGTCTACTGATGTTATGTTTCAGGAACCCTGCGTGTAATGATTTATTCTTCTTAGGGTTACTGTACACTGTGAAGGTGGGTACTAGAATATCATCATCACGTACTACGCTATTGATATACTCACTAAGTTTAGAAGAAGTGAACTCTCTATCCCCGTTCTCTAACCTATTACGGTAAGTTACTATTGGGTCTTTAGGACCCTTATCTCGTATAACCTTCTTAACTAACTTAGTAGCCTCTTTAGTATCAACACCCTTAAGGTTAGCTACGAAAGCTACAGCCTGCGACATGTAGTTGTTAATAGGGTTAATGTCCGTACGGTACTCACTGAGCTCTCTCTTAAAATATTCCATGTATACTCCAGCGATATTTATCAAGATATTGAGCTCGTCCAAAAAAGAAAGTACTACGTATATGGGTGTCCTAGGACACCCATATACCTATACTGTGGTTACTGTAAAGTTAGCAATACCTAACTCTTTAAGTCTTAATTTTATAATAGCTTCCATAGAGCTATCAACATTGAATATCCTCACGCTAAGATCCGTGGTGGTTACTAGTAGTATACTAGGCGGATCTACGTAGTCTTGGGCTAGCACCACTATGTTACCAGTGGTATCCACGAATATAATAAATACAAGGTTATTAGGAGTAACTGGTAACCCAGGTATAAGAGCCCTAACAGACTCATGTTTAGTTACTACATCTGCGTGCTTGACCGCCTCGTCTATGGTAACGATACCCCTAACCTTCATGTTAGAGAAACTAGCACCTAATATACTAGGCGCTAGTGTGGTGAAGTTGTAGGATTTGTTAATAATGAACATTAGATATTATACTCCTCTTTATTAGCTATGGTGAAGTTCTGACCATCAACAGTAACTATATACGGGGATGGTATGTTAGCTAGTACTAACTCGTTAAGTACGTGTGGTGCATACCACTCCAGAACTGTCATTAAATCAGCTAGAACGTCATCTATAGAGGGCTCTCCTGATCTACGTGGGGTGGGTCTATCCTCGTCATTGATCAATATATAATCCAAGATGTCCGGCATAGTACCTGTAACTCTAATAGCTACTGCTGAAGCTATTAGATAGTCCATACAGTAGCGTAACATACTGGTGTCATCATTGTCTATAAGCCCGCTAGCTAACAGTATAGTTTTACAGTCTCCTGGTAATTTAAGTATAAGTATATTCACGTTGTCCCCAAGTGTAGCATTATAGATCCTTCAGAACACACCCAGGCTATGGGTATGATGATCTCTGGACTACCTGTTAACAGTAGTTCAAAATCAGTTATAGCAGTCATGCAGATTATGTTATATAGCAGCTCAGCCGCAGCGTCCGCCGCTAAAGCGGTATCTGTTAGCAATTCCTCGTGCTTAGTGGAAGCCAGTTCCTCGTATACGATACCTAACAGGATGTCATCTATGGTACCCGGCGGCGCTAGTGGTACGGTGCTTGTGTTAATAACCATAACCTCAGTAATTATCTTAAAGAGTTCTAAAGACTCGTAACCGCCTATCTCAGGACACTGGACCGCCAACAGTGTCCGGAAAGTTATGTATTCTTTAGTCAATGACAACACCTCTATACCGATTACGATATCCATAGCTTGTCTGTAACTGTTAAACAACGCCTCTACGTACAGCGCGCTATTAAGTGTTACTGGTGTGGTGTGTTTAGTTCCGATAAGCATTAAGTAGTACTCCTTTTGTTATTATCTATCTACCATGAACTGTGGCTACGTGCATATGTATATGTTCTCCAGAATGTAACCACTTGATAGGTACCCGCATGATGCCGGGCTCTCCCCCGAGCTTCATGATATCCCACACCGGTAAGTCATAGACTGCCCCCACTAGGTCAGTAACCAACTCTGGTCCTACACATAACCCGTCAACATATGAACGGTTAGTGTCGTACTCTAACTCTTCGAACACCCTCTCTGTGATGTTGCTAGCTGGCTTATCGATCATGAAGGTATCCATAGGTCCTATGTCTATGTTAAGTAAACATATCTCGGAGACTATCTTAAACAACTGCAGTGCAACGATAGGTTCTAACTCATAACCTTCCTCGACTAAGCGTGCCCCGAATAACCTGTAACCATTACCCATGTCTACTATCATAACCTCTTTAGTAACTGACTGTACCGTAACATCTCCGCCTAGACTAACATCCTTGTACACACTAGCGAATATGGTTACGCTATCAGTTACAGTCATCGCTGACCCTGAAAGTAATATACTCACTAGTAAGTTCAGTAACTACGGCTGACTCCATTAGTCCGTTTACGTTACCCATTAAGATATGGGTAATAACCAAATAATTACACTCTAACGCAGCGTATAACCCACCCTCGTCCACGTAGCTACCTATGTTATTGACAGCCTCGGCCACAGTTGCATTACCGTAGGTTAGGATATTGTATAATTTAGTTATAACTGCGTTAGTGTAGTTACCTACCGTAGTCGGGTTAAGAGTATATTCTTCCATACAATAATCCCTTATTACTTCCATGTCCCCTGACCCAGCCAACCTGGACCATACTTCTTGCTTACTTAGCTTAATATCTGTCATAACTACTCCTTATCGTAGAATCTAAATTCTGCTGTTTTAAAATTATTTAAATCTAAACTATACACAGTTACTAGTTTAGGATTATCCAGTGACCCACTAGCCGCAGTTAATGGTACGTACTTACCGTCGGACACTATTTGTGTTAACTTAGCGTGTATAAGATCGCACAACTCTAGTATCTTGTCATTAAGAGCTATAGCAGTACTATTACTAATGTTGATACCTACGCAGTACTCATCGAGCAACAGCGCTCGTAACATACCTACCCTAGCCTTCACTGGTAGGTTATGGTTAAAACTATCCATGACTACCGAGGATAGCCCATATAGTACCATATTGGTGGATACTTCTCCAGCAACTAACATATGCAATACATCCCTAGTAACCATATCCGTATCAGCTATGTTAAGTAATAATATCGCAGTTAGTTCGTGAGACTGTTTAACCACAACGTCAGCAGGAGTCATCTACCACCTCGGCCGCAACTAACAGTTCTCCAAACCTATAGGCTCTAATATCGTCATGTTGTAGCATCCTATACATATTGGTGGCTAGATCCATAGTATAGACGTTATTAGGGTACTCGGTGAATATAGGTTTGAGGTGATCTGTATATATCGTATTGAATATAGTAACCACCTCCGATAAGTCAACTGTAGACATATTGGGTACGTAGTTAAGAACTATCTCAGTATCGGTAGCATCATCATGTACGGTGTATAGCCTAACTGCTTCTTGTAAAGGATTCCTCTTGAACAACTCCTCGTACTCCGTGTGGTAGTACTGATACACTTCTAATAGATCCAGAAGTATAGGGATAGCTAAGAACGGGTGCCATGGTTTATTATCTACCAGAGAACTACCGTTATACCTAGCTATAGCCGCTCTTGATTCTAATGGATATCTAGAACCTTTTACATATACAACCAAATCATCGGTTGGGATGACTATGTATCTAGAGACTATCCTCTCTATTAGTAACATACCCGCATCGATATTAAGAGTGTGTACTCTTATAAGCGTATCGGTGTGGGTATTGAATAATCTCTCCTTTACACTTACCATTAAACTCTCCTAAGGGTTACGGCACAGTGTACCGTAAGTATCGTATTAATATTATTACATTATCACATGTTAGGTATACATCGCAGGTTACCTCTGTGTCGGCTATAGCCGCTAAGTTGAACGGCATATGCGTGCGTAACCAGTTAGTTATTGTACTAACAACCTCCTGGTAACCTACAGACAGTTCCCAGTACGGGTATATCCCGGGTGATACGTTAGCCACCCCGCGTTCTCTATGCAGCCAGTCCGCGGTTATATATTTTATTAAATCTTCAGAAGCTGTGACGGGACAACTCTCACCCACCCAACCCAGTCTAACTACCGTACCACTTATACCAGGCATGGTAGCTAATATGTTATCCAGCACCAGTTGTACAGCTTTGGTGGTTGGTAACGTGTACATATTGCTATGTATGTCGCTACATAGTGTTAGCAGGCTATCTTTATTAGTCATCGTATTGACCCTCCGTAAAGACTTAATTAGCGTTGATAATATAACATTATGTGTAAGCTATTATTTATAATAAATGCTCTTACTATAAGACCCTCTGGATCAGGTTTAACCGGTATGGTACCCATTAGGATTTCTCTTAAACAACTATCCACCAGATCCCGTTCCATTAACACTTTAGCTACCGGAATATGGTTAGTAGTAGCCGTCCCGAATATCCCAGATAATGTATCGTTTATTAAATGTTCTGTTATTAACAACCTCTCTAATCTAGGGTACCCGTTACCGGTAGAACTAAGCTTACTAACCAAGTCGTTAAGAGCTGGTAGCTCTAATAGGGGGCGTATGTTAACGGTGTGGATATTTACAGTCATGCTACCTCCTTTAAAAAATATAATAGGTACCTGGGGTCTAATAAGACCCCAGGTACCGTATAGTGGTTTAGAAAATCATGCCAGATGCATCTGCGGTACCTTTACCTACAAGGTCCGTAGCTTCCAAGCTAGCCATGATGTTGTCATACTCTTCAGAGGTGTTCTTGAGAAGAATACTCTCGGTAACTAGACAGTTACCAGCCAGGATCATATGTACAGGTAGGTCGATCTCAGTAACTGATAACGCGTTAGCATTAACCACCTTACCATACTTATGTTGTAATAACGTAAGTCCAACATCCGCATCTTGACCAGGACCGCATAGCGTCCTACCGATAATGTTAATGTTAGACTTATTATTCTTAACTGTACCGTTAGTAGTAATCTCTACACAGTACACGCCAGCACCAACAGTGATAGTGCTATAATTATCAGGTGATAAGAAGTTAATCATATCGCGGGTATCGATATCTTCGTTATCGCCCGATAAGAATAGTGACATGAACGTCAACGCGCTGGTAACTTTACCATTAACAGCTCGTTCTTTATCACGAGCATTAGCCCCCGACACAGTGTGGTTGTTGTAGTAGATCATACTGATAGGTTTATTAATAACATTCTTAGAAATATGATCAAGAGTAGCCATAGTGTTAAGAGTGTTAATACAGCTAAGTCCGTTACTGCTATCACCGATCATAATGGCTAGTACCGATAGTCCTCGCTCTCGTAGGTTCATAATCAAAGCAGGTCCTAAAACGCTACCAGTTCCACCAGATGCCGAGAACATCACGATGTGATATTCTCCAACTGACTCTTCAGTATACCCGTGAGTATCCAGATAATCCTTTATGTTCTTCATAATGGCTGTCGAGTTGGTAACTCGTTCACCGCCGCTGCCGGCGATAGTGTTATCGGAGAACCCCCCGTGGTCCACTTTCCAGAAGTCTTCTTTAGGTAGGTCTCCGATGTTATTGACACTGGTGTCTAGGTACTTAGGGGTTACGCTACAGAACCCGTCACCTAGAGTACTTAACGTGGTGTTGATAGCTCTAGCGATATTGATACCTGCTCCGCCGCAGTAATGGATAATCATTTTGTTCATAGGTTAAGCTCCTTGTTGTGGTAGTACTAAGTTAATGATATATGGGTCTATTTAATCGATTACTGCTTAGCCAGCATATCGTCTATAGTTGTTATGGTTATTCCTAACTTCTTAGCTTTGGCTACCTTACCTCCAGGGTTAGCGCCCACTACTAGCGTGGTTACTCTACGTGAAACACTATTAGCCATAACCCCGCCCAGGGCTACGAGTCTTGCAGCTATTTCTGTACGACTTAGTTCTGGATGGGTACCAGTTATAACCATAACCTCACCACTAAGTATACCTACGGTAGTTTCGGGTATCTTAATAGTGATCCCATTACCTAGTAATTCAGATATAGTGTTTATACCATCACCACTAGGTTGTAGATAGGTTACGAGGTTAGTGGCTATAGTGTCTCCAGTTCCGGGTATAGCTAATACCGACTCCTTGGATGCGCATATCACCCCGGCCACAGTACCGTACTTATCAGCTAGTGCTTCAGAGACGCTCCTACCTATGTGTGGTATTCCTAAACTATATAGGAACCTAGGTAACGAAATCTCTTTACTGGCTAATAAACAACGGTGTATCTTAACAGCTCTCTTAGTACCAACGAACGGTTCTAGCGCCTTAACAGTTAACCTATGTACTCCGACTGTGTCCTTAAGCACGTTGCCAGCCACCAGACTGTCTACTAGTTTATCTCCGAACCCGTCGATATCAAAACACTTCTTAGATACGAAGTGACTAATACGCCCCTTAAGCTGTCCAGGACAACTAGTTGAGTCTTTACAGTAAGTAGCTACTCCGTTAAACTCTACCCCACCTCCACATACTGGGCAGTTGGTTAGTACTTTAACCACGGGCTCTCTAGGAGTAGCTCCTGTGTGTACTCTCACTATCTCAGGTATAACATCACCAGCCCGCCTAACAACTACCTTATCGTTAATACGTATATCCTTATTATGGATTTCGCTTAGGTTATGTAAGGTGACTCTTGATACGGTAGCTCCCCCGACCACTAGTGGGTTGATATGCGCTACTGGTGTAAGCACACCCATCCTACCAACCTGCCACACTATAGCGGTAACTACAGACACTCCTTCCTCGGCAGGGAACTTATAGGCTATAGCCCAGTGTGGGTACCTGCGGCCAGCGCCTATCTGAACTTGCTGACTAAGGTCGTTTACCTTCAAGACCACCCCATCTATATCATAGGCTAATATGGATCGTTTGTCAGCCCAGCTAGCTAGTTGCGTACCCACCTCGTGGATATTACTAACTAACCAACCGGGTGTAGTGCTGAACCCCAACTGCTCTAGCACTGATAACACATCGCTATGAGTACCCGCTAACAAGTTACCGTTAATACCTGCACCGTATACATATAACGATAACCCGCGGGTCTTACACAACGTAGGGTCAGACTGTCTTAGCGTACCAGCCGCAGCGTTCCTGGCGTTAACGAATAACTTCTCGCCCGAGGCACTCCTTAACAGGTTGATAGCTACTAACTCTCTCTTAGGAAGGTATATCTCGCCACGCACCTCTAACTCGTCGGGTATAACTACACCTTCAGCACTTAGGTTATGCGGTATACCGAATATGGACTTAACATTAGCAGTCACATCCTCACCAGCAGTACCATCACCCCTAGTGGTGGCTAACAGTAACTCACCACGGACATAGTGTAGGTTAATAGCCAGCCCGTCTATCTTAGGTTCCATACAGTAAGTGGTAGCACCTATTGTTAGTTTAGTAGATACTCCATCCATGAACTTAGCTATAGTCTCCGTATCGAATGCGTTAGCTAGTGATAACATCTTACTCTTATGGGTGTGTACCTTACCTAACCCAACAGGCGTACCCACGCTACCCGATAAGGAAGCTGTATCGCTAGTTACTCCCAAGGTAGTCTCTAGCGCTAATAACTCCGATAGTAAAGTGTCGTATGCTGCGTCAGTTATAGTTGGTGCATCGTTGCGGTAGTACGCCACATTGTGTTCTCTTATAACGTCACGTAGTTCTGTTAGCCTGCTCATAACTTAGTCATGTGTTGATTAATGTTTAACATATACATAAATACTCCTATTCCAATAGTTGTCTACATATTAAGGATATGTGGTTGTAGATAAGTGTTATCAATCCCGTTGGTTAGTAACCTAGTTTATCTAGACCGTTACGGTCAACATAGCGATGCCCAGAATAAAAAAAAGAATAGTAGTTGTGGGTCTTCGAAGACCCACAACTACCACGCATCCTCTAGTATAGACTAACACCTATCGATATTAGATAGTTAATCATGGCGGCGTCGGCTGACGGTTCTACACCGCCATCAATAGCGGTAACCGCGATACTGACTAGGTACGCTGCCACTTCCACGTTACCGATATCGCTGTAGTCACCACCCATGCCGTCATCGCACCCGGCGAAACTAGCACCCTGGCTCACGAGGTATTTGACCACGTCTAGGCGACCGTATCGGGATGCCCTATACACCGCTAGGTTACCAGCATCGGTAACATCAGCACCTAGCGACACCAAATACCTAACAACATCCAGATGACCATTCTCGCTAGCTAACAGGGTAGCGTAGTTACGATCACCAGTAACAGCCGCTCCTTGAGCTACCAGTCGCCTAATCTCACCCAGATCGCCTTCATCCGCTGCAGAATGTAACTTCTCTTGTAAATCGCTCATTTTCCTACTCCTTGTTATTATCTTGATCTAACTAACGCCTACTGATAGTAGGTACTTAACTGTATCTGTGTGGCCACTAGCATTAACCCACCTAACGCTGTAGTTAGTATCACCCGTAACTACGACACATCCTAGACTATACTATTATCTACTGAACAGCCACCTACATAACCTAACACCCAGGGTATCGCCACGCTTACTAGATAGGCGCACACCCCAATTAGCCTGAACCGCTAAATCCTCTCTAGTAGTGTTATCAGTATCTAGTGATACTAGATACTCAGCTATGTCTGAATGACCACCCCGGATAGCTAACTGTACGGTACGGTTGCCGCCATCCATAACGTCAGCACCTAGAGATACTAAGTATTTGACTACTAACAGATGACCATACTCACTAGCTAGTTGTACAGCATAGTTATTATCATCAGTAACATCAGCGCCTACCGATACTAAGTATCTAACAATCTCTAGGTGACCACGTTTACTAGCTAACTGAACCCCCCGGTTATTACCAGCCTTAACACCAGCACCTAGACTAACTAACCGGCTAACTTCGCCGATATCTCCAACATTAACCGCTGTGTAAAACTTCTCTTGTAAATTATTCATTTTTTTACTACACTCCTTGTTGAGTCTTACTTAATGTATACTAGGTGTACTAGTATCATCTTTAGTATATATGGTTATAAAATAATAATTTGTCTATATAGTGGCGACTAACAGGATGTCGAGCTATCTACGGTATTCCTTGTTCTTAGGAGAGTTCCACACCACCTTGTTGAGTTTCTGAAAAGAATGTTTTATATTATCTTTAGGAGTCATCCAGCCTAGGTTACTTATCTTATTATTAGTCCTAACCCCGTCATCGTGATTAGCTTGCATACCTGGTTTAGGTAACCCTTTAAACGTAGACAGTATTATAATCTGTCCCTGTACATGTTGTTTGGTACCGTCCTGTCTAGTTAGTACATACTCTAAATAACCATCCTTGGTCTTGAACGGCTTCATAGGTCTAAGCTCACCTGACTTATCCTTCCAGAATACATTACCGACAGTGTCTGCCCAGTATCTCTTCTTAAGGGGATACTTAGTATTAAGCTCTCTTACGTTACTCATAATACCTCCTGTATAGTATCGGCGAGCCGTAACTCGCCGATACTTATCAGTTTTTATTTTCTTTCAGTATGGGCGTCTATTAACAGTATGGTCAAGTCCATAACAGTGGTCCATTCACCATACAAGTTAATCCTAGCAGTTACTAAATGATCTATAAAATTATTAGCTAGATGGTTCTGTCTAATAAGCCGCCTAATAGCAAATACGTTAAACACACTCTTATATAGTATAGTAGCTATCGCTGACCTAAAGTTCTTAACCCATTCCTTAATAAGCATAGCTGTTTGTTTAGAAGAACTGAACTCCCGCATATTCCTAGTCTCACTAAGAACTGTGTTTATAAGAGTAAGCATCTCCTTAGCAGTACCCCCGTCAGTTTCAGTATCTTCGTATACCGCGTTAGGGATACGTTGGTTAACCATAGTGAAATCCATACCATCCTCTTTATCCTGTACGATACCTAACACTCTTAACACGTTACCAGTAGCTACGTAGGGTATAGCGATAACGGTATCCACATAGACTACCCCGGATAGGTCGATCTTCTTGAAAGCACTAACGAAACCTATACTATCTCTACGTTTAGGTAAAGTGGCTTCATTATCTATACTTTGTACTAGTCCGTCATGTACATCTTTAAGAGTATCGTCGAACAAGCCCTTACTAAACAGATCGTAATACTCGGACAAGAACTTATCCATACGCTTAAAGGTAAACTTACCATGTCTCGAGGAATATAATCCAAGTAGGCGTTTAACCCCACTGGGTAATTTTACATCAGAGATCTTCTTAAGAACGCGGTCACCGGACTTAAGCTCCTCCTGATATAACTTCAAGGTGTTGATACGTTTCTTCTCGACAGCCACTAAAGCCGTTAGTACTTTATAAGCAGTCTTCCAACTATCTAGAGAGGTTAAGTTGTCGATACCATCCATAACCCGTTTTATAATATTGTCCATGAACCCAGAACGCTTCTTCTTGTAAGCTTCGACACCTAATGCCAGATCCGTGATACATAGAGCGGCTAGGACTTCTATCCCTAACTCTCCTAACGCTTGTTCTCCGAGTAATACTGCTGCCTCAGTAGCTAAGTTACCTAACTCACTGGTCATAGTTCCAACATCTACGCTAGCATCAGCGATACTAGCATCTATCGTAGCTAACGCACACTCTGCGCTTATAACAGAGTTCATAGCGTCTCTTATGTTGTCTACGTCAGCCACTATACTCGCGGTAGCTTCTGTAGACAACATAACTTCGTTTATATCAGTAAGGGACTCAACACTCAAGCACTCCCCTAACCCAGAGGTAGTGATACTACCCAGTAATCCATATTCATTCTTCATAACAACACTCCGCGTACTTCATAGTCATCCATAAGTCACTCATATATCACACCCTTGTTCAAGGCGGTTATAACGTACTCTAAAGTACCCGTGTGCGGACTAAACACTAATTTATTATCTGGGGATATGTAGAACTCTTTTCTATCCATCAATCTATCGATCTCTTTTATACTATCGTCTGTGTATAATATGTTAAAGGATACCTTCGCTCATTCAGTAAGTGCGTTACTACCTTACCCGTGCTGTTAGCACTGCCCTACCATTATAGTAGGATACTAGACTATATCATCATCTTCGTCATTACACGGAAGAGGCTACCGTTTCGATTTAAAGGCTTACTGCCTACCACATGGCTCTACTCTACTCGCTTCAACTCACCTAGTGAGCCATCCAGTTATTACTCTATGGATGTCATTAACCCCGGAGGGCGTAGCTTTCGATAGTCGTTGAACTCACACACTCTAACCTCAGCTAGATGACTCTCGTCTTTTAAGGTGCTTCGTTGCGTCGATCCCGCCCAGATGATAACGTTTTCACTATGCCTGACACCTCCATTACTGGGTCAGGTATTACAGTCCATTTCTAGCTGTAAGTAGTAGTCATCATGTTACAGGGGTTCCCGCAGTTAGGTAGCTATCATCAGCACTCTCTGCTGATGCTACGGATCTCTCCGTAGGAGGACTAGATATTATATCACTTGTATCAAGTACCGGTCTTTTAACAACGTACACATCTTAGAAGCTTTAACTAATGTTTTGCGATCAACTCCAACATAAGTTGCTGCTTGTCTTAAACTATCGAACTCTTTAACCTTACCAAGGTTATCCAACACTTTTATACAAGTCCCCCGACTCTTCTTAATATCGTCACTCCACTCGTAACCATCATTCTCTTTGAACGCCCACCCGTTGTAACTAACACACCCATTAGCTCGTATAGATTTACCCAGACTAGATTTAGGTACCTTAGTTAGCTTACCTAACTCCACCCTAGTCTCTCGAATATACTCTTTCCCAGTCGACATATTCAAGGCTAGATAACTAGCGCTAACATCATACCGGGTAACCTCTATCGCAGAATCTGGAAAACGGTTACGAGTAATCTCGATAGCAGTATCGATACGATCAGCAGATTTCCTACCGTTGAATATCTTATTAGTAAAATCCTCTAGTGAAGTTAATACTATAGTCGATCTGTCTGGATGGGTAATCGTGATGGTAACCTTCTGATTACGAGTCATGGTAGGTGACTTATCTATATAAGACCACTCTGTAAACCCTACTACAGGAAGTATCTCATATTTACCAGTACTGGTAATCCAAACACGTCCGTTAGTTAACGGATCAGCAACCGTATCGATAGCGCTACGTCCTATGAAAGAACAAGCTCTGCGTATAGATGGGTATTCAGATACTTCGTTAGTATCCATGTTCCTAACTTTAACAGCGATAGCTTGCTTAGATAACCCTTGGTCTATCTTAGCATTATTATTACCAGTAAAATCAACCCATCTTAGGTTACTGCTATTACAGTTAGACTTGTCTCCGTCTATATGATCTACTATTAACAACTTACTAGGGTCAGGGTTATCAACCCAAGCACTGGCTACTAATACGTGGATACGTCGGGCCGCGTTGCTACCACGAATAGTGTGCGTCGGGTAATACGGCTCGCCTTCTAAGTAGGTAGGTTTTACATTATATGTCTTCTCTTTAGGAAGGTAGTACAGTGTACCGTCACGCTTAACACTATACCTAGGGAATCTAGGGATTAGTCTGAACTCCTTAGTGGCGTCTGTATATACAGGGGTTTCGAAGTAGACTACCATTATTTCAGAATTAACTGGATGTCGGTCATACTTCGGGTTCTTGCGGATGAATCTAAAATTAAAAATGTGGTGCTGGTAAGGTTTCGTAAGTTCTAAGTTAAAGTACGCTAGCCAGTATAACCAATCAGCGCTAACGTATTCTTTGTGTTCGTATAGAGTAACTGAATAGTGGGTTTTCTTAGTTAGCGGTATACCCTTATCAGGGCCGCGTACCTTAGAGAGCTCTCTATTCTCGTTAATCTGTACAAGTCCGTATGTTCCTGGGATAATGTAGTTGTTCATAAGTAACTCCGATATTATAGATGTATTCCATCATATAATAACATTGCTTTATTATTTAATCCTGGATACTTGATAACACGATAATATTCAATATTTGAAATCCCCATCATGGTCGCCGCCCAGGGCAGCTAAGAAGGCGTAATGCGGGCTAAGGCTGTTATAATAGGCCTTAGCATAGTTAGGGTACTCGGTAGTCTCTATAACCGTAGTTCCTAAATCCACACTAACCTTCCTAGGCTGGTCGGTAGACTTAACATATATCTTACTAGGGTAAATACCTCCTAGGTTAATAACCGGATATCTAGTTAATAGTCCGCGGTACTTGTCGAAGGTGTTTAATAGTGCTATGAATAGTAATTCATAATACGTTATAGGTCTAAGGTTATCTTTAGTAAAGGTATCAGGCATGTTATCCGTATCGAATACTGGAGTAACCACTTTACCATCATCGTGAATAAGCATTAGATAATGTTTACCAACCATAACTGGTTCTGCTCTTAGATCGTCTTGACCCATAGTTCCTAGCATATGGTCTAGTCCGTCTAACGTTAACCAAGCATCCCTAGACTTAACACCCACCTCCACAGTCTCTGTGTGTAATGTCTTAGTGTTAACTAACCTAGCCACACTAGTGTCTGGACTAAACAACCTACTTACGAATACCGTATGTATCCGGTTCATAGCTATAGGGGTGATGCCGCGTGCGTATTGATACAACCCAATGGTTGTGTGTTCTATAGTTACATCGTTAGGACTATCCAAATCCATAACGCTAACTAGGGAGGGGGTTATGATATTACGAGTACCATACATGATACCCCTAGAACCCCACTTACCTTGTATATGCTTACGCTTACCATCTAACAGCCCCATAATGTGTTCATATAGTTCTAGAACACCTGTTTGGATACGGTATCTTACATTATCGATAGCTCCGATGGTGGTTGCTGATTTTTCTATATTGTTTAATGTGTTAGATAACATTAACAGTTTACGATACTTGTCATTGATCTCGTCTTCTTCGGGACGACCGGCGTCATTAACTTTATAATCGCGCATACCTGCTGGTAACACCAAGAACTGTTTGAGCATGTATTCAGGTGTACCGTAGTTAGCTATCATATAGAGTCTAAACTTACGCATATCGGAATCTTTATCATCTAGCTTAAGATTACCTAGGACTTCCATAAAGAAAGCGTAGCCTGTACGCCCATCTTCTTCGTTAGAAAGAACTAAGTCTTTAGTCTTCTTATCGAACACAGCGTACTTAGTACCAGCCATAACATCTTTATAAAAAGCTCTTACCGAGATGACGTGTTTATATACTAACGGATGGAGTACCGCAACCTTAAGGTCCATATAAGAAAAAGTACTGGTTCGCTCCGCAGAACCTACGGCTCCGAATATCTCTGTAGAGAATAATCCTTCTGTATCAAAGTTGTTAGAAGATGGTTCGAATATATTAAGTTTAGTAACCGGAGTCATCTGTCTGGTCTGCTCTTTAGCCAGTACCAGGATATCCAGGTTAAATGTGGTGGGTTTGAATTTATATTCCATCGTTACCTCGCGATTGTCAGTTTTTGTTGATATATACTGATATTCAAGGAAAACATTATGAGCGATAAAGATGATGATTTAGACGATATGGATCTAGGCGACGATTTTGGATTCGACGATATGGAGAGTGAGTTCGGTAACGACATGTCAGGTGATCTAGGGGATCTTAACACCGGTAGTCGCACACCTGTTAGCGGAGCCGTGGTAGATACTACTCGAGGGTTCATAGATGGTATAACCGATGATAAGTTGGGTAGTGTTCTAGAGGTGGCTAAAGCTGCTATACCTAGCTCGCTATCCGCAGAGACGGCGGTAGTAGCCGAGTCATACGCTACCCTGTCTGACGAAGTTAGTAAACAAGGTAATAAGTTACGTAGGGAAGCTAGACGCACACTTAAGACTTTTAAACGGGTTCTGCCTGAAGGTGGGTTATTAAGCAGGGTTGCTGATAAGGCTATGTCAGCTCTCGGTGACAGTGAGGGTGTGTCTGGTACCGCAGAACCTACTACTGCAGAGCGCGCGTTAGCTGAAGTAAGTCGTATGATGGGTGAGAAGTCTGATGCCGAGGCTGAGCACCAGCAGTATAAAGAACAGTTAGAGTTCATAAGACAGAAAGACGTACGTGATATACAAGCAACCCAGGCTCTCGATACTGAGCGTATGCGTAAGTTCCATTTCGAAGTATCTGATAAGTATTATAGAGCCAGTATCGATATAGCCGCTAGGCAGCTATATACTATGGAAGAGTTGCTATCCGTAACTAAAGCCGGGTTCGACGTATTCAAACACTCACTTACTGCGATAACTGAGAATACGATGTTACCAGAGGCTGTTAAAGTTAGGAACTCTGAACTAGTAACTATGAAGTTAAAAGAAGCCGGACTCCAGGCTATGTCTGGAGCGCTGTTTGGTAACAGTAACCCTATCGCGGCTATGACTAAGAAGCTATCTGGCGGGGTGCGTAACTATGCAGAATCCGCTCTAGGGGTGATGGAGTCTGCTGCTGGAGGCGTGGAATCCATAGCCGGGCTGACTGAGGGCGGTATGTCCCTAACCAACACAGCGGGTATGTTGGCTTCGGACATTGCTAAATCTGCCTTAGGTAAAGCGTTAGGTAGGGCTCTAGAAGGTACTGATGCTGGTAAGGATGTAGTCTGGAATGCCAAGAATGCTGCAGCTGATCCAAAAGAAGCTCTTAAGAAGTTATCGGATGGTGATGGTCCGGTAGCCTGGCTAGCTGGTGTGGCTGCGTCAAGTATGGGTAGCGGAACTAGTAATTTTACTGTTGATAAGGTAGACCCTAACGCAGCGACACACCTTAGTAACCGTACCGTAGATAGTATAAATAAAGTAATCCCGCAACTGTTAAGTAAGATCCATTCAGAGGTTAAGACTTCTAGGGAATTGCAACTACTGGGTATGGATAATAAGTCCAGTGTCAAGGCCAGACGCTTAGGTAAGCCTGAGGATAACGAGTTAGTCTACGATCCACGTACAGAAGGATTCGTTACTAAGAAAGAACTGCGTAGTAATATAAAAGAGGCTACTAGTGTTGGTATAGAAGCTAACATAAGTAACCCTGCTGATCAAGTAGTCCGCCTACTTACTGACGGAGATAAGGTAGAGCTCACTAAGTCCGAGTTCAAGGCTGTTCGTAAAGCAGTTATAGACACGGTACTAACTAAAGGCGCTGCCTCTGCGGAGATATTTACTAACCCGTATTTTAAGAATATTATTAAAAACGAGTCTCCTGAGTTATGGAGTAAGGTAGTCGGTAGTAACCAGCGGATGAAATCCCGTATGGGTAAGGATAGTGACTTACAGACGAGTATGATATCCTTGTTAAGTGCCATTAAGACTACTAAGTCAGCGCACACTAAGGTAGCCCAGGATCTTGTAGATCGCGGTATGTCTAAAGAAGCTGTGGACGCAGGGCTACTTACTAGGAGTAATGACGGCGGACTAATCGGTGATCGCAAAGCCACCCTTGCTGACCTAATAGATAAAGGTTCTAACGCTAAGATCTCGGAGGCTCCTGAAGTTAAAGAGTCTCTGAAGGATCAGTTCGAAGGTCTTACTATAAAAGAGAAGTTGCTTAAGGGGATAGAGTTAACCAAGGAAGACGTAGAACGTAAGGCTTCTGCAGCCGATGAACCGACTAACTCTGAAGTTGCTAGTGCCGCCACTAAGGGTTCTTTTGACGAGGGTGGTTATACTAAAGACGGTGGTAAGAAACAAGTAGCTGGTGTTGTTCATAAAGGCGAGTATGTTATACCGCAGGATGATTTAGATAAACTAATTAGCGCTACTACCGAAGGTGATGATGGCGTTGTCAAGGAGTTACTAAGTAAAATAGTTACTACTGTAACCACTCAGTCCGACAAGTATGATATATCTACAGATAAACTCATAGCGGCTATAGGTGACGCAGGCACTCGCGGTAAGGGTGCGGTATTAGAACAACTAGACCGTATTCCAGGAGTGTCCGTAGGAGATACTACTAATAAGATTAAGAGTATGGTTAACTCCACCACTGGCGCGGCCAAGGGTATCGTTAGTGGTATGTTTACAGATGCCGATAACAAGACCATCGATAAGGTAGCTGAGGCCGTAGCTTCTGCGGATGGCCTAATAGCCAAAACTAGTGCTTTATTCAGTATGGACACTTTCAAGTCAGCAACAGATATACTTAAGAATACTGCTGGACGTATTTCAGAAGCAGTAACCTCTAGATTACCTAGTATGGATACAGTAACCGCTACTATTAACAAACACGCTCCTGATAGCGTTATTAACGGCTATAAGAAGGCCGCTAGCGCGGTAAGTACTGCTAAGGCCGCTACAGAAGGTAAGTTGAGCGAGTTGGGTATCGGAGTGTCTGAGGAGGCTACGGTCACCGCTAGAAGTGCCGCAGTGCTAGACAGGTTACGCGGCGGAGCTGAATACGACACACTAGTCACTGGTGTCGAAGAGGTCATGACAGGCGGGAACCCTAAAGGACCTAAATATATCAAGGTAGCTAGTCGCGAGTATGCGGTTAAGATAGCCGAGTACCTTAAAGATAATCCAGCAGATGAGAAATACCCGGCCACTAAACTCATGGACATCGTCGGCGGTACTGTGTTAGGTAACCTTAAGCGCACTGCTGGTAAGGGCGTAGTTGCTGCTAAAGAGAATACTGTTAAGATCTTAGAGGCTGTTAAGACCACCGCCACTAGGGTAACTACTGACTTAACTAATAAAGTTGGAGCCACTAAGGCTGCTAAGTATCTGGCCAGTGCCACCACCAATAAAGTTGACACACGTACCAGTGCTATAGGTAAACGACTCAAGACTACCAGTAACAACGATTACGTGTTGTTAGTAGATGGTGTAGATGCAGTTCTTGCAGGAGAAGATCCAACAGGACCTAAGTATATCAAAGTAGCCAGTCGCGAGTATGGTGATAAAATAACCACCTACCTAGATCGTAATCCAGGTTACGCCAGCGATACCACGGAAGATCTCATGGGTGCAGTTGAGCAAACGGTACTGAGTAGCTTGCAACGCTCCGCTCTTTCAGGTGTGGATTCTGTTAAATCTAACACGTCCGCCATACTAGACACTATAAGTTCTAACATTGGTAAGGTAGCGGATACCGCATCTGAAGCTGTAGACCTGACTAAGGCCAGCCTCGTAGGTAACCGACTTAAAGCCACCAGTAATAACGATTACATGTTGCTAGTAGATTCTGTGGAGGCGGTGCTTGATGGCGAAGACCCCATGGGTCCTGAGTACATAAACACTGCGGCTAGAGTGTATGCCAAACATATACAGAACTATATAACTACCAACCCTGATCGTAGTGAACAACCTACTGAAGAGTTAATGGATGTAGTTGAGTCATCTATAACAGCCTCCATAGCTAACGGTATATCTGGAGTTACTAAACCCACATACGCTAAAGCTAAGGATTTGGTAGATGCTGTTAAATCTGGAGATGTGGGTAAGATAGCTGAAGCTACTGGTGCTAAAGCTGCTATGTCTAAGGTAGACGAAGTTGCTGTTGAGTTAGGTGGTGTTGATACTGAAGGCGTCGACTACGTGTTGAAGTGGGACGGACTATCACCTGCGGAGCAAGATGCTTTGAGGTTAGAGTTCTTCAGCTCTGTTGAATACAAATCCGGAGAAGTTACTAACTTCATAGTGTGGTTAAGTAAAGGTAAGCAAGTAGACCCGGGTAGTCTTAATACTGCCAAGGGAATAATCTCCATGAGGTTCTCTGGTATTAAAGATAAACTCATGGGTAAGTTTACTAAACTCCGTGATGAACTTATAACGGAAGCTATAGCACGCGCTACCGGTACAGCCTTAAAAGAATTATCTCTTAAGGAAGAAGAGGTAATGCGGGCTAAGTTCTATAAGAGTAACGAATACCAGCAGAAGCATGTTACTGACTTTGACGACTGGCTTAAAGTTCTAGGTATGCGTAGGAACGGTACTGGCGTTATCGGTAGGCTTAAGAACTCTCTTAAGTTAAGCACTATCTTCCGCAAGACTAGAAAGTTAGATCGTATGCTTATGGGTGGTTTAGCTAAAGGTGCTATTAAAACACCTTACCTACTTGCTAAGTATGGTCTTAAAGGAGCCGCTGCCGGTACTATGGCGATAGGTCGCGGTGGTATTAATCTAGGGCGTAGAGCTGTGGGTCTTAATAAGCTAGCTGAAACCCCTAAGAAGTTTTTAGGTAACTCTACAGTTCCTGGTATGGTAGCAGGTGCTGCTGGCGGGGCGGCGTTAGGTATAGGCGGTGCTCTCGGTAGGGGACTCTATGGAGGACTAAAGGGTGCTGGTGGTCTAATCGCTGAAGCTGTGGGTGATACTATAACAGCTATACCTGGACTAGGTATACTTAGTAACAGTAAACGCGGTGGTGCGTTCCAAACTATGCGCGAGGCTAAAGATAGGATACTGGGTAAGTCTAGGTTCGGAGAGAATAATAGTAAGCGTTTCAGTAAGCTTAAACCTGACATCGACGCCCTTATAGAAGAATACACCTATGATATGTCGGATAAAGACTTAAAGAACCTATATAAGGCTATTATGGCTGACGTTAAGGCTAAGGGGTTCAGTAACAAGAGAACTATACGACTAGCTAAACAACACGCTAAGCATGTGCGTAAGAATGGTAGCGATACCAGTCCTACTAAGACCGAGTCTATTAAGAATGCGGCCAAAGCGGCTAAGGATAAGGTAGTCCAGGGTAAAGATAAGCTACTGAGCTACTTCAAGAAGAAAGATGTTGAGGAGGACAAGGAAGAGGAGCTAGATGCTAAGAAGGAGAAGAAGGAGAAGAAACGTAGAAGTTTCTTGTCTATGTTTACCAGAAGCGATAAGTCTGGTAAAGACAAAGATAAGAAAGGTGGTGTG
>JAUZQM010000049.1 GCA_030950985.1 Mariprofundaceae bacterium
AGCGACATCTTATACTGAAAAGACAGATCCATTAAACAATTCAGAAAGGTACTAATTTCTCATCGATGAACACTCATTCTGCTATTGATGAAGAAGCCTAAACTCATTTAGGCATTGATGGTATGACACCTTATGAAAAACCGTATCAATATTTTCATGTCAAATAATGCAAACAACTCTGGGGGTTCTTACATATGAAGAGTGAAACCTAAGTCATTGACTCCATCACTATAAGCTTGCTGCCTTAAGCATTTGCATAGCTGAAAATCCACTTGAAATACTAATCACACCAGCTTTTAAATTGGTAGCGCGCAAGGGCTAAGATACATTTTTTGTCCTGCCTAGATCGTAGGGTTTGCGATACATTGTTCATGCAGGGTAGATATTGACATTTATCCCCCCCCCGCATGATGCAAACTACTTTGATGATAGGGGAGGTTAGCATTGAAAGGGATAATTTTAGGTTTTGATGAATCAAAAGAAGAGGGGAAAATACGAGGGAGCGATGAGAATCGCTATCGGTTTGTGAAGCGTGATTTTAATGCAGACCAACTGCCAGAACCTGGGACCGAAATTGATTTTGAAATCGAAGACAGCATGGCAAAAGATATTTATGTTGTTCAAAAGTTCACCGCTCAAAGCGGCAACTCGCAAGGTATGCAAGCTAACGCGGCTAATGTTGTTGGCAATATATCTAGCAATGAGGATTTTATTAAAGCTAAAGGAGCAATGATAGCAGGTTTTGACAATGCCCCTGTTGCCATTGTTGCATTGTTGATCTATGCGGTCGCGACATTCCTTCCGTTGTTTTCTACTTACGGAGGATGGTTTTCTTTTCATACGCCTTTATTTGAGACTGGCATTGGCAAAGTAACTTTTATTTTAGCCGTTTTGCTTCTGGTAATGATTGTAAGTGATATTTTTAAAGCCAAACGTACGCTTAAGATCTTGGGTGCTCTTGCGCTTATGGTATTACCGTGGCTGGCTATGGGCCATGATCACCATTACTTGCACTTGCTCAAGAGTAGTACTCACCCTGACGTCGGCTTATACCTCTTGATGATTAGCGCTTTGGTATTGCTATTTTCACCCATTAAAAAACAAGGAGCGGAAACATGAAAGGAATTATTCTAGGATATTATACAGAAAAAGGCAGTGGTGCTATTTCTGGCGATGATGACGTACGATATAAATTCACCACGGATGATTTTATGGGGCAAGAATCGCCAGTGGTTGGAGCAACTGTGGATTTTGAAGTAAATGACGGCAAAGCCAAAGATATTTATCCGTTAACGGGAGCATCTTCCTCAAGTGCTGCTTCAGAAGCTCCTACAGCTTCAGAAGCACCTGGAAAGAAGAGCAAAGTTGTTGCAGGCTTGTTGGGTATTTTTCTAAATGGCTTAGGTATTCATAAATTTTATCTGGGACATTCTGGGGTTGGTTTAATCATGTTGCTTAGCGTCATATTCGGTGGGCTTTTGCTTTGGATTCCAACAATAATTGTTTCCATTATTGGGTTTGTTGAGGGGATTCTCTATTTGGTGAAATCGGACGAAGAATTTGAACGTGTTTATGTTCAAGAAGGAAAGGCTTGGTTCTAACGCTTCAAACATCATGGAAGATCCAGGAGAAATATATCCTGGATCTTTTTTATATGGCAGAACTCAAAGTATAAGCGCAACAGTATTCAGATATTTTTTTATAAAGACGAGTTGAAATTATGAAGTTGCGAGACAATGCGTTCAGCTTCATCATCGGCTTCTTGTTCAATCGTTCGGAGTTTGTTTTTAGCAAGATCTGATAGCATGGGAATGTGCTGATAAGAGAGGTAAGTGTATATGGCATGGGTAAATGCGTGGTTAAGCTTTAAGTGCGCTATTTCGTGTGCCAATGTTTGAGCCAATGTGTCGATAGGGTCATGAGATGCGTTTGCTTCTTCAAATAATTCATCTGCAATATATATTTCTGAACGCAAAGGCATGGCTGCGACAAAAGCATTGGGTAACTCAGCACGATATACAAATACCTTCGGAGGATGAATGGCTGCGATAAGGGAAAGCTCTTGGAGCAGTTTGTAAACCCATACTGCATGGACAGGTAAGGCTCTTTCAAGGTCATTTACATGAATATGTTGCTTAAGCTTTTTTTTACAATACCAAAGACGAATATAGATACTTAAAGCATATATGAACAAACTGCCAATCAAAGTTGCCAATACGATAAGACCTTCCATTGTTTCCATAGCTCAATGCTAAAGCCTTCAGGGCAATAGTACATCATATCCGCTGTTGATGGGATGTTACTAATCTCTGCCGCAGGATAATCTTGATAACTTCCTGAGTCTTGCCAGTAGATCACCAACACGTATTCATCTGTTTTACGGTTAAGGTGTAGGGCATAAGGGATACACGCACCTTTCTCTTGATGTTGCCATAATTCCATGTGTTGCACTGCTTCTGCCAAGCGCATGATATGTTGTGACCGTGTTTCATGCTCATGTTTTAGGATACCATAAATACAGCTGCGGATTAAACCTGGCCTTGCAAGAATCAATGTATCATCTTCATTGCTACCGACTCTTTCACGGCTTTGTTTACGCATGAGTAAAGGCTCTAATTTCAGGTCTACTTTATAGGTATCAGGCTCCTCAGAAATATTTTCCAGAGGAAGGAAGTGTATCATGGCACGATCATCAAAGAGTTGTTTCAGAGGGCGAGATGTATCCCGGCTATTGGATTTTTCATATTTAGCCTTTAGAGCTTTGGCAAGTGCAGGAATACATATTGGATCATCGGTAAATGCACTTTCAATCGCATGAATTAAACCTTCTAGCATTACTTTCAACACGGTATCGGAGGACTGTTGTTTTTGATTCAAGCAACACAACCAATAATTGAACATTTTTAGATATGCACGAGGCAACTCAAAGTTTGTAGCAAGCTGATAACCTGTTGTTTCGTTGCCATCTAACCCAAAGATATTTTTAATATGCTGCATATCCCTTTGAGCCATTTTCTTGGCTCCTTCGAGAGTTGAGGATTCACCTTCTTCTTGTATTTGCTTGGTAAGCGAAGCTGTGGTCATACTTAAAGCTGTTTTTTGCCCTTTGAGACCTAACTTTGGAGCAAGTAGCTGACAGGCTAATAAAATCAGTCGGGTTTTCTTATTGCGATTTGATAAATTACGATCAGGACTAGCTTTGATAGCACGCTGTTGTCGTGCAAAGAACTCTATGCCATTCATATTAAATTCTCCATGGTAATGAGAATGTACCTTCTCTCAGGACAAAAAATGAGTATTCTAACATTTTGCATACTAATATAATTGACGGAGAAATTTTCGCCAGCCTATGGCGGCAGTCAGTAGAGTTATGGCAAATAAAGCAATCATACTTCTTTCAAAAGACCCAAGGACTTCTATTGCGTAGTGAAAATCCATAACAGATAGCAGAAAAGTTGCTATAGATAAAATTACAGCGATAATGATTGTATCGCCAATGATATAAAGTTCTTTGCCGTAAGCTTTGTCGAGTATAAATATACCTGCTTTTCTTGTGAAACGAATGGGCAATGCAAACACTATGAAGATGAGAATGAATGCGAGAATATAGATTGCCCATGCCCCATAGTATAAAATGCTATCAAAGCTTTGAACCCATTGAAAAGCTAATTGATTGTAAGCGGAAATAGCATTGATGATGTCAACGCTTAATGTTGTATATATGTAGTAATATACCAAGCATGGGAGTAAAAAAGAGGCCGCGTGAATGGTAACAAAGCCAATTCCCCAATCTAGGGAAGAACTGCTTGAAGATATTCGCCAAGTTAATACAAGAACAAGAAAGAAAATAATGGGTATAAACAGATTGGGGCTTCCTGTAAAAAAACTGACACCCCAGAATATGATCTCTTTAACCATCATAATAACCCAGAATACGAACTCTTTAATGGTTATAAACAGGTAATAAATTACACCCAGAAAAATGGCAAGTTTAATGCCTTCAACGCCCGCATTGCCGATAGCTCGGTAGTCTTCAGAATACATTATATTTTTACTCCAGTTGGGTTATCCAAGTAAATTTCTCACATTTAACATGAGTAACAAACCATGCGCGTTAGATATGGAAAAACAAGCTAGCAAACTAAGCATTGGTTTCAAATATATTTTTTGGTTAAGGCTACATTTTTTGTCCTCTTGCGAGCTTATTATTATAAATATATGATGGCATTGGTTTTGGAGGTGATAGATGGCAATTGGTGGAAAACATAAAAAGAAGGATCTTTCAGAAGATATAAAACTACTTGAAATTCGTCGTGAAGAGCGTGCTTTACACCTATTTACCAACAGAGATAATGAACGCAAGGTTTTAGCTGATTTCTTTCATACC
>JAUZQM010000005.1 GCA_030950985.1 Mariprofundaceae bacterium
CACCTTTTTGCCAACAGCGATAAAAGACTTCTAGGCAACGACGTTCCATTTCAGGGTTACCACGTTGCACTGAATTAAAATCCAATGATTCTGCATTTGAGCCTGTGTTCATACTCGATGCTGCACCGCCGCCCAATCCAATTAACATGGCAGGACCACCGAGTTGAATAATCAACGAACCCGCAGGTACATGATTTTTATGGACATGACGGGCATCAATATTGCCCACGCCACCTGCCAACATAATGGGTTTGTGATAACCCCTTAAATCACCCTCAATATTTTGTTCATACGTACGGAAATAACCTGCGATATTCGGACGACCAAATTCATTGTTAAAGGCCGCCGCACCAATAGGCGCATCCAACATAATATTCAGCGCGGATTCAATCCGTTCAGGTTTGCCATGATTGACTTCCCAAGGCTGTTTAAAATCAGGGATTTGCAAATTCGATACACTAAAACCACACAAGCCAGCTTTGGGTTTCGAGCCAATACCCGTCGCTCCTTCATCACGAATTTCCCCACCCGAACCTGTGGCCGCGCCTGCAAAGGGAGAAATCGCCGTGGGATGATTGTGTGTTTCCACTTTCATCAAAATATGCACATCATCATCATGTTCACTGTAATGTTGATCAGCATTGGGGTAAAAACGCTTGGAAGAACCGCCTTCAATGACCGATGAATTATCCGAATAGGCAACAATCGTGCCGTCAGGAGATGTTTGATGGGTATGACGAATCATGGAAAATAAAGACTGATCCATGACGTCACCATCCACTGTCCAATCCGCATTGAAAATTTTATGACGGCAATGTTCTGAATTGGCTTGGGCAAACATCATCAGTTCAGCATCACTTGGATTGCGCTTCATGGTGATAAAATGTTCTAAAAGATAATCAATTTCATCATCAGCAAGTGCTAAACCCAAGGTTTGGTTGGCTTTCACCAAGGCATCACGACCATCGTTTAATATATCAATACGCATCAAAGCCTTGGGTTCTTGATGTTCAAAAAGTTGTTGTAAATCAGTCACCGATGATAAAACAGATTCAGTCATTTTATCATGCAGTGCTGCACCAATACGTTCACGATGACCTTGGATACGATAGGCAATGGCTCGTTCAATACGTAATAATTTGGATAAACCACAAAGCTTGGCAATGTCTGTTGCCTTGGATGACCATGGTGAAATCGTTCCAACACGCGGGGTTACAAGAAATAAATCATCACTGGCAGCCGCTGTAAAATAATCTAAAGGATGCCCTAAAATACTCGCCAAGCGTTGGCTATCTGTTTCCGTCCAATCACTGGATACTTCAGCGATATGAATAAAATGTGCATCGATATCTGATGTTTGCAAAACATCGCACAATTTATTTTTTCGGAAGTCAGAAAGTGCTAAAGAGCCTTGAAGTATAAGCAGTTGGGAAGAAGCAGATAAAGGA
Source organism: Mariprofundaceae bacterium (assembly GCA_030950985.1). Classification (GTDB taxonomy): domain Bacteria; phylum Pseudomonadota; class Zetaproteobacteria; order Mariprofundales; family Mariprofundaceae. Next base: position 1,449 of record JAUZQM010000005.1, read on the forward strand.
GTCATGCGCGCACGCTATAAGCTTCTAAATGGAAACCAAGTCTATTTCAAATAGTCATGAACATTGATGAAAAAATAGATGTATAGGCAGAGGTAAAGTAAAAAAAGGACTTACGACAAATGCCATAAGTCCTTTATGATATAATGCTCTCAAATGATGGAAATGCCCAGGCTTCTGATTCGTAGTGCATTAATTTATAACATTAGAATTTTCTAAAAATTAATCTTTTTCATCCATTAATGATGATTATGAAAAAGAACTATGAATTTTTTGTATAAACAAAAGAAACCGAGTTTAAAACATATTAAAAATTAGCAACTAATCCCAATGAAAATACATTTATGGGAGTCGATGGAACATTATAATATTCCCAGTCTGTGCGTACTGACCAGTTTTCAGTGAGACCATAGTCTCCACCAACACCAAACTTAACATTCGATGATTTACTTGAAACATTAATATTACTACCTTTTATTAAATTAGCCGTAGTCATACTATTAAATTTCGCTTGAAAATACCCAACTCTTAAATACATCGAATTAGTTTCAGCAATAGGTAATTTAGCCAATACATCTACGCCATACGCTTTAACTTTATTACTACCCGTTCCACTTCTAACAGGACCAGTTGTAGCCAAAGTAATATTGTAAGAACCCAAATTTGAATAAAAAACTTCAACAGCAAATTTTTCATTGATATTGTAACCAGCAAAAACCTTATAACTAACGCTACGATGCTTCGTTTTTACAAAAGTACTTGTATATCCCAAGCCTGCTATACTATTTGCTATCTTTTGAGTATAATTAACTCCGTTTAAAGTAGCTAAACCACCACTTACACCAACATAAACACCTGATAAATCTTCCGCCGAGGAAGTACATGGCAAAACCAATAACAACGCACTTAATATTATTTTCTTCATTATATCTATCCCCCCATCAATGTTACAAAATTATAGATGACAATAAAAAAACTTCAAAAAACACTTAAATTAGCCATATTTCTGTAAATTATCTTTTAATATGGTGCTCCCTGAGCGATTCGAACGCCCGGCCTTCTGATTCGTAGTCAGATGCTCTATCCAGCTGAGCTAAGGGAGCTAACAATGGCGATTATTCAAGTGCAAGGAAAATGGTGCTCCCTGAGCGATTCGAACGCCCGGCCTTCTGATTCGTAGTCAGATGCTCTATCCAGCTGAGCTAAGGGAGCCTTTGTTTCCTTTGTCGGAAATTTCGCCAAAGGTAACGTCTTTCAACCAAACTTTCCAGTTTGGATTATCCAAGCCAAAAAGCTCAGGAAAATTCAAATAAAACCAACCACGATATTCTATATGACCATTCAAACTTAATTCAATCAAAGCAGCAGGATTATCCACTGTCGCATCATCAATCATCTTACCCGCTTGAATACGAAGACCTTTTGCCAAACCAAGTAACCGAATATGCCACACACCAAACGTAACATCATTTCCTTGATTTAAAGAAATTTCAGTTATTTTAGCTGTATTACGGTGTAAAAAAAATAAAACAACATGACCATCTTCAGGTCTTGCCCATTCGGGAATATCATTAACCTGATGATTAGAATGAAGATCATCAGCTGATTGTAAGGGTAACTGCCAATGAATGGATGCATGTTTTTCTGTTTTATCACAACCCGAACAAAAACATAATACCATTAAAATCAGTCCGACCAATCCAAAACTGGCGGAGAGAGAGGGATTCGAACCCTCGATAGGAATAAACCTATACACCCTTAGCATGGGTGCGCTTTCAGCCACTCAGCCATCTCTCCGTTGTTCTGATATTATCGATTCAAGCGACGCCAATAAAGCAGTATCGTCTCGAATGGCGCGCACTATAGGTCGGTAAAATTTCATGGCAAGTTCCTTTTTGTTATGATTCAATACGATGAGTTTTATAATAGTTAATCAAACCATTAGTGGACGTATCATGACTATCCACTTCATCATCAAACATGAGTTCAGGAAGAATAGTACGCGCCAATTCTTTACCAAGCTCTACGCCCCATTGGTCATAGGCATTGATATCCCAAATAACACTTTGTACAAAAATTTTGTGTTCATACATCGCAATCAAACTACCTAAAGTTTGAGGGTTTAAACGTTGAAATAGAATCGAATTGGAAGGTTTATTACCTTGAAAGACTTTATGAGGAAGTAATGCTTCCAATACTTCACCTTCTAAGCCTTTATTTGTTAACTCAGCACGTACTTCTTCGCTCGTTTTACCCCGCATCAAAGCTTCTGTTTGCGCAAAGAAATTAGACAAGAGAATCATATGATGTTGTCCGATGGGGTTTTTACTATCAATCGGTGCTAAAAAATCACATGGCACAAGCTTGGTTCCCTGATGAATCAACTGGTAAAAAGCATGTTGCCCATTGGTGCCTGGTTCTCCCCAAATAATAGGTCCTGTGGAATAATCGACAGCATCACCTTCACGCGTGGTCGATTTACCATTACTCTCCATATCCCCTTGTTGAAGATAAGCCGAAAATCGATGCATATATTGATCATACGGTAAAATAGCATGGGAATCGGCATCCCAGAAATTATTATACCAAACACCCAACACACCTAAAATAACGGGTATATTTTCTTCCAAAGGTGTAGTTCTAAAGTGTTCATCCATCTCATGTGCGCCAGACAATAACTTTTCAAAATTATCCATACCCAAATAAAGTGCGATGGATAGCCCTACCGCACTCCATAGTGAATAACGTCCACCCACCCAATCCCAAAACTCAAACATCAAATCAGGATCGATACCAAAATTCTTCACAGCTCTAAGATTGGTTGAAACAGCAACAAAATGTTTAGAAACAGCCGCTTTACTTCCACCACGGGTTAAAAACCAGTCACGCGCAGTGCGGGCATTTGTCAAAGTTTCTTGTGTGGTAAAGGTTTTGGAAGCAATGACAAAAAGCGTGGTCTCACGGCTTAAATATTTCAATGTTTCGACCATCTGTGTGCCATCGACATTAGAAACAAAATGAATATTCAAATCATCTTTAGAAAATGGTTTTAAGGCTTCACAGACCATAACAGGACCTAAATCGGAACCACCAATACCAATATTGACAATATCTGTAATACGTTTTCCCGTACAACCCTTCCATTCACCACTACGAACAGACTCGGTAAAATCACGCATACGTTGTAACACATGATTGATTTTTGGCATCACATCTTCGCCATCAAACATGATGGGGCGATTGGAACGATTGCGTAAGGCAGTGTGTAATACAGCTCGGTTTTCAGTATTATTGATATGTTCACCTGAAAACATTTTATCACGCATCGTTTCAACACCACAATCTCTTGCCAGTGTCATCAGTTTTTCTTTAGTCTCAACATTGATGATGTTTTTAGAGTAATCGAGAATAATATTATTAAATGAAACAGAAAAATGTTGAAAACGTTTCGCATCTTGTGTGAAAAGTTCACGCATATGCACGTTATTTAGATCGTTGCGATGATCTTTCAACGCTTGCCATGCTGGTAGTTCAGTCAGTTTTGTCATCCGATTCCCCCTGATTGAGGCTGCATGCTAACAACAATCCTATGATATTCATCAATACCTTCGCCAAAAATTGATAGGGTAGCCTCTTTGCCATAGCATGATTTTTTTCAAAAAAATAACCAAACAAAAGAAGCTACCCATGAACGAAATAATGCGCACTCTACTGCCAATAGGCAATATTCTGGATTCAAAA
>JAUZQM010000050.1 GCA_030950985.1 Mariprofundaceae bacterium
GTTGACCCATAAAATAAGCGGCTTGGCGATTTGTGCATGACCAACGCGTAGTTCGACATGGGTCTGCAAAAAACTGCTGTAGATATCTGACACAGCACTGTTTTGTAAAATAAGGGCAAGAATCGTGATGAAAAGCAGCAATATTCCAGCAAAAGAGTCTTGTTTCATCAGTCTTTTCAAAAAAGTCATCGTGAATCTCTCATATGGTGATGATACACTCCACCGCGTAATAAACCTGCCAAATCATGGTATAAATAATCCAAAACAAGGTTTTTTGGTGTGTCTGGTAAACCACTTAAACCTGTTTCAACCACACAATAAGCTTGCGGCTTTAGCCAATGTTCTGCATCGAATAGAATTTTATAAAGCAAACTTAAACCATCCTGTTGATCGGTGAGTGCAATGCTCGGTTCGTACGTCAATTCCACGGCAATATCATCCATGTGTTGCAAGGATAAGTAAGGCGGATTGGAAACCAATAAATCTAAAGTCGGAAGTGATTTAGGGAAAGCCTGATACACATCACCTTGTCTAAAATCAATACGTTCCAATACCCCATGTTTTTTCGCATTGTTTCGGGCAATATTGAGTGCTTTTTCGGATATATCTGTCGCTAAAATGCTTGCATGCGGATATTCACAAGCCAAGGTAATCGCAATACATCCTGAACCTGTACCAATTTCAGCAAAATCATATGAGGCATCGTGATTGGGATAGCATTGCATGACTTGCTCAATCAAATGTTCAGTTTCAGGTCTGGGAATCAATACATCAGGTGAGACTTCAAAATCCCTTGACCAAAACTCTTTATGACCTGTGATGTAAGCGATGGGCTGACCTTGATGGCGTTGTTGAAGCATGGCTTGGAAATGTTCTTCAACAGCATAAGGAAGTTCATCCAACGCGCGTGTAAATAGTTGTGTCGCAGTGATTCCCCATGCATACATCAATAAAACTTCAGCATCCAAACGTGGTGTGTCGAAGCCTGATTTTTTTAAATATTGAATCGCATCATGGAGAACTTCACGGGCAATCATTTGCCCTGTTGGGTAAGTAGTGTTGCTTGATGGTAGCTCAATAAAGCTTCAATCAATTCATCCATATCACCACCCAAAATTTGCTCTAATTTATACAAGGTCAAATTGATACGATGATCGGTGATGCGACCTTGAGGATAGTTGTAGGTGCGAATCCGTTCAGAACGATCACCCGAACCCACCATGTCTTTACGCACTTCTGCACGTTCAGAATCCACAGCATGTTGTTCCTGATCAAATAGGCGAGCTTGCAATACTTTCATCGCTTGCGCTTTGTTTTTATGTTGACTGGATTGATCTTGGCATGTGACCACTAAACCTGACGGCAAATGTGTTAAACGCACGGCGGATTCCGTTTTATTCACATGTTGACCACCCGCACCCGATGCCCGATACACATCAATGCGTAAATCTTCGCTACGAATAGTGATATCCACTTCTTCGGCTTCAGGCAAAATGGCCACAGTACAAGCAGACGTATGGACACGCCCCCCTGATTCAGTCGTTGGAACGCGCTGTACACGATGCGTACCTGATTCAAACTTAAAGATTGAAAACACACCTTGCCCTGTCACTTGAGCCACGACTTCTTTATAACCACCAATACCCGTTGGATTACTGGATAAAATAGTCACTTTATACCCTTTGATTTCTGCAAATCGGCTATACATGCGAAATAAATCGGCAACAAACAAGGCCGCTTCATCTCCACCTGTACCTGCACGGATTTCCAAAATAATATTACGATGATCGTTGGGGTCTTTGGGTAAAAGTAAAAGTCTTAGCGCGGCTTCACAATCCAACATCCCCTGTTTTGACTCTCGATTTTCTTCTTCCGCAATCGATTTTAATTCAGCATCACACTCATCATCAGCCAGTAAATCTTGGTTATCCTTTATTTGTTGTTCTAAAGATTTGTAATGTTGGGCGTGTTCTTTAAGGGGTTCAAGTTCAGAAAAATCACGTGAAATTTGAGCATAACGTTTAGGATCTGATGTCACATTAGGGTCTGCAAGCATGATACTTAAATCTTCATACTTATGTAAAATATCATCCAGCCTTGTGTTCATTGGCATCCTTTTTTACGTTCATTGCTTTTATTTCTAGATCAAATAATTTGCGTGTCGCACCCATCAATAAATCACCTTCCATATCATCGGGCATACTTTTGAGTGTTCTTAAGGTTGGGTGTAAAAATCGTTTCATCAAAGAACGACCAAATCGTTCGACAGCTTCTGATTGTTCAGGCGATAAATCTTTTAAATAACGCTGTGCCTTTGCCCATTCTTCTTCGCGCAAACCTTCTATTTGTTGTTGTAAACTACGAATCAATGGCACGGTTTCTAATGATTTCAGCCAATGTAAGAAATGCTTTTCTTCTTCTTCTAAAATCTCACGGGCTTGTAGGGATTCTTTTTCACGATTATCACGGTTGCCTTGAACCACTTGCTGTAAATCATCAATATCATACAAATAAGCACCATCAATATCAGCAATGCGTGGGTCAATATCCCTAGGCACAGCAATATCCACCAAAAACATGGGACGACCTTTCCGCTTTTGCATCGCTTGCTTCACTGTATCAGGCAACAACACATAAGTACTCGCACCTGTACTTGAAATGACAATATCAGCCGAGTCTAAATAATCTGGCAACTGTTCTAAGGTTAAAGCATGACCTTCAAATTCAACGGCTAATTTTTTAGCCCTATCTAACGTACGATTGGCGACCAAAATATGATTGCAACCATTGCCACGTAAATGACGTGCTGCCAATTCAGCCATTTCACCAGCACCAATCAACATGACGGTTTTACCCGTTAAATCATCAAAAATACGTTTGGCTAATTCCACCGCACATGATGATATATTGACCGATTGCCTACCGATTGCGGTTTCACTGCGAGCCCGTTTGGCTGCGCTAAAGGTGGATTGATACAAACGGTGCAAAATATGCCCTGCTGTACCTGCCGCTAAAGCTTGTTCATACGATGCTTTGACCTGACCTAAAATCTGAGGTTCACCCAATACCAATGAATCCAAACCCGATGCCACTGCATATAGATGACGTACTGCATCATCTGTGGTGTAAGAATAAAGATAGGGTGACACTTGTTCAATATCCATGCCCGATTTAGATGTAAACCATTCATGCACAAGTGCAATGGCAGCATCAGGGTCATGCGTTATAACAGTCATCTCCACACGATTACAGGTGGAAAGGAGAGAAGCCTCACGGATACTTGGACGGCTAATTTTTTTTTGTAAAATAGCAGCAATATCTTTTTCAGGAACTGCAAGTCGTTCGCGCAACTCCACAGGTGCTGTTTTATGATTAAGACCAATATGACATATACGCATCGGGCGAACCTAGCCTTTTAAGGGTAGCTGTCCATCGTCAACAAGGACGATTGGAAACTCTATTATTTTATGATTCATCAAACAATGCAGCGTAGATTGCAGACAACCTTGAGTATCGGTATTTAATACTAAATAGACCCAAAACTCTGTTTTCTTCAATCCATCCATCGTTTGAATATTTATTTCATTTTCTTGAACACTTTGCATGCTTAGCGGCTTAAGTTGGAAGCTTCCTTGCACAGAAATGCCTTCTTTTTTCCACACATCAGACGTTCTCAGCCATTCTTTTTTATTCCCAGAATCAAGATGATGAATACGACAAATCACACCTGAATTTGAAACACCCAACAACCCAAACAACGTATTTTCTTCAGTCTGACAAGCGACATGCCAGATGTCCTGAATGGATTGACGCGTGATTGATAGTGAACAAGGCTTTTTTTGCATGCCACGAAGCATAAATATGCTTGCGGTTGGGTCAAATCAAAGCCGACACAAAAAAATAAAATAAGCTGTGCCTTGACACTTTCAAGCTCCCCAACAGCATGCCCCAGCTTCCAAAAGGAGAATACCGCATGAAAAAACATACCATTCAATCGACTGAAGAGGTTGTATCATGTTCTGATCACGGTGGACATCCACTCGTCTACATCAACATCAAGCAAGGTCACAAAGCATGCCAATATTGTGGACAACGGTTCGAGCATACGCCTGAAAAGAAGTAGTCATCAAGTCGCTAACTGGCGTAGCACTTCAAACAATGCAACGCCAGTGGCCACTGAAACATTCAACGACTCAATACTTCCGGGCATGGGAATATGCACCAGTTGATCACACGATTCTCGGACTAAACGTCGCATTCCTGCGCCTTCTGCACCCATGACTAAGGCATTCTTTCCACTAAACTTGGTTTGATAAATATCACTGTCTGCTTCTCCTGCCAAACCTGATACCCAAAAACCTGATTGTTTTAAATCTTCTATGGTGCGTGACAAATTTGTCACCCGAATCACAGGTAGACGCGATAAAGCACCACACGCACTTTTTGCCACCACAGGTGAATCCAAGTTGGCTGCATGATCTTTGGGTACAATCAATGCCAAACATCCAGCTGCTTCGGCGGTACGAATACACGCACCTAAGTTATGTGGATCCGTCACTTGATCCAACAATAAAACCAAACCTGATGTTTGTTCGGATACTGTTTTTAACCATGTTTTAAAATCAATCAAACCTTGTGGCCGAAGCTTTGCAATCACCCCTTGATGCGGCACACCTTCTGCTAAACGTTCCAAAGCTTCACGGGGTACAAACATCACACGCACCCGCTGTTTTTTTGCTAAATAGACCAATTCATTTAATCGGGGATGGGTTTTTCCTTTTAAAATGAGTAATTCATCCAATGCTTCATCTGAATCCAAAGCATGTTTGACTGCGTGAATGCCTGCTAATATTGCCATGTATTACCTCTATTAATGTGATGATGCATCATAATGAATGACGCAAAGAACGCTCTGTTATAATGACCAGTACACTTTGAATCAATGCCGCCAATGGAATGGCAATAAACACGCCCAAAATGCCCCAAATACTACCGAAAAAAAGCACCGCTACGATGATGGCAATAGGGTGTAAATTCACAACTTCTGAAAACAACCATGGAATCACAATATTCGCATCAATCAACTGAATAACGCCATAGGCAACTACCGCATACAAGGTCATATCGGTGTTGCCCCATTGGAAAAAGGACAACAACATCACAGGAATGGTCACCAGTGCTGCACCCACAAATGGAATCCACACTGAAATGCCAGTCAACACACCTAAAAGTAATGCGTAAGGATGCCCCATCAGAACATAGGTCAACCACATCACCAAACCAACCATAAATGATTCCCAAAAACGTCCGCGAATATAATTACCAATTTGCATATCTAATTCTAACCAAACGCGAGCCAATAAAGAGCGTTCGTGTGGCAAAAATTCCTTGCCCCATTGTAAAATGGATGTTTTGTCTTTCAGTAAAAAGAATACCAAAACTGGAACCAATACGGCATAGACCATTAAAGCCATCAAACTTGGGATGGATGCAAAGGATGCTGAAACAACCATACCCGTCCACTCTTGCAATTTATTGGTGAGCGAGGCAATGGCTTGCTGCAAGTGTTCAGGATTCATCCAAGAAGCATAATTGACTTGTAAATCATGGATACTTTGGCGTAAGTGTTCAATATTTTTAGGAATATACTGGACTAAACTCCCAACTTGCTCGGTTAATAAAGGCAATACCGCCAATAACGCAAACAATAGGGTTAATAAAGCACCTAGACACACCGCAATCACTGCCAATAAGTGAGGCACATGTAAACGCATTAAAAGTTGAACAATCCCATCCAAGACATACGCCAAAGCAATGGCAAAAAACACAGGTGCTAAGACATCACCTAGCACCACAATCAACAAGAAAATAACCAGCAAAGTTGCCAACAGCATCATTAATTGTGTATCTGATAAACGCCGATGAAACCATTGTTGAATCAGCTTCATGTCTTTTTACGATCCCCACCAAAAGCAACCAACACCACTGCCATGATGGATGCCAAAAGATGCACAATTTCACTAATGCCATGCAAGATGCCGAACTGTATTTTTTGAGGATCATCTTTGGCTAATGCAGAGATGTCACCTGCGGTATCTTTTAAGGACTGCATTACAGGTGCAATGGCAAATTCATTGGCACAAACCAATACCACAATCACACCCAATAAAGTCCAATTCAACCATCCCAATGAAGATAAACGCATCCAAAATGCTGCGACCGAAGCCGATAACAATAAAATACCCAAGTTGGAAATATGAAAAATAGAGCCTGCCACCATACCTGCTGTATGCGTGTCTAATTTAGAAAACAATACAGGAGGAATGACAAATCCTGGCACAATAAGAAGTGCTAATATCATGCCTAAGGATAGGCGAATACCCGCCATTCGGACACATGCTTTACTCACTGCCATTAGATGTAAGTAATGCTGACAATTTCATATTCACGTTCACCGCTGGGTGCCCGTACAATCGCTTCATCACCTTCTGATTTACCAATCAAGGCACGTGCAATGGGGGAAGTTATCGAAATTTTCCCTTTCGATAAATCGGATTCATCTTCACCAACAATTTGATAACTGACTTTTTTTTCAGTTTCTGCATCAATCAAATCAACGTTAGCACCAAAAACAATGGTGTCCGATACCAAGGAGGAAGTATCAATGACTTGCGCTCGCGCCAATTTATCTTCCAATAAACCCATGCGCGCTTCATTCATGCCTTGGTCTTCTTTGGCTGCATGATATTCGGCATTTTCAGACAAATCACCATGCGCACGGGCCTCTTCAATCGCGCGTACGATTTCATGCCGTTTTGTGCCTTTTAAATAATTCAATTCGTCACGCATTTTTTCTGCGCCATGTTTGGTCATTGGAACTCGTTCCATTAAAATATCCCCTCATCCGTCAAATATTCTTGAATACTTTTTACTGCTGTGACATCGATTTTTTCAGCAATCGCTTGCACTGCTGCCAAACCACCTGACATGGTAGTAAAATAAGCAATGCCACGATCCAATGCCGCTTGTCGAATCGATTTAGAATCCTTGATGGCTTGGACTCCTTCAGTTGTATTGACAATTAAATCAACTTCATCGGATAACAAACGATCCACAATATGGGGGCGAACACCATCAAGTACTTTTGCCACCAAGGTTGTCTCCATGCCTGCTTTAGCCAAACATGCATGTGTGCCTGTTGTTGTTAACACTTCAAAACCTGCATCGATTAATGTTTGAGAAAGCTTCATCAATGCGCCTTTATCAGCATCGCGTACAGAAACAAACGCCCTGCCTTTTTTCGGTAAGGGTGAACTTGCAGCCAATTGCGCTTTGGCAAATGCCCCTGGAAATGTCCGAGAAATACCCATGACTTCGCCCGTTGATTTCATTTCAGGTGAAAGTAATGCGTCCACCCCTTTGAATTTAACAAAAGGAAACACGGCTTCTTTCACTGCCCGATATGTTTTAGGCTGTTTAATTTCATCAATACCTAAATCATCCAAGCTTTGACCCGACATAATCCGTGCTGCCGCTTTTGCCAAAGGGATACCTGTTGCTTTTGACACAAATGGCACGGTTCGTGAAGCGCGAGGATTCACTTCTAGGACATAAAGTGTCTCACCTTGCAAAGCAAACTGAATATTCATCAATCCGACGACATTCAATGCCAGCCCCAAAGCTTTTGTTTGACGATGGACTTCAGCGATGACGGCATCAGAAATAGAGTGAGGTGGTAAACAACAGGCCGAATCACCTGAATGTACACCCGCTTCTTCAATATGTTCCATGATGGCACCAACCACCACACGTTTTCCATCACATAAGGCATCGACATCCAATTCAATGGCAGCATTTAAGAAACGATCCAATAGCACAGGATGATCAGGTGAGGCTTGCACTGCTTCGGTCATGTAACGCAACAAACCTTCTTCATCATGCACGATTTGCATGGCTCGCCCACCCAATACATACGATGGACGTACCACCACAGGGAAACCAATTTTATAAGCAACGTCCAAGGCTTCGTCAGTCGAACGAGCGGTGCCATTTTCAGGTTGCAACAAGGATAAATCATGCAATAACTGTTGAAAACGTTCACGATCTTCTGCCAAATCAATCATATCAGGGCTTGTTCCAATAATAGGAACGCCTGCTTGTTGTAAGGATTCAGCCAATTTTAACGGTGTTTGACCGCCATATTGAACAATCACACCCGTAGGTTGTTCGATGTCAACAATCGCCATGACATCTTCAAAGGTTAGGGGTTCAAAGTACAAACGATCAGAGGTATCATAATCTGTGGAGACTGTTTCAGGGTTACAGTTCACCATAATGGTTTCAAATCCATCGGCGGATAAAGCAAATGCAGCATGCACACAGCAATAATCAAACTCAATACCTTGCCCAATACGGTTTGGACCGCCACCTAAAACCATGATTTTTTTCTTTTGAGTTGGTTGGGCTTCGCATTCTTCTTCGTAGGTTGAATATAAATACGGGGTTTTGGCTTCAAATTCAGCAGCGCAGGTATCCACACGTTTAAATACCGCTTTCACACCCAATTCAGAACGTGTCTGACGAACGATATGTTCATTCGTATTCAGCAACATTGCCAAACGTTGATCGGATAAACCTTCACGTTTTGCCTGTCTCCATTCTTGCTTGCTTAAGCTTGCGACATCACGCCCAGACAAACCTTGTTCCAGTTGAATTACCACTGCCAATTCACGCACAAACCAAGGATCCACTTTACTGACGTTAAAAACTTTTTCTTCACTCCACCCTGCTCGTAAGGCTTCACCCATCCACCACAAACGATCTTCACAAGGTATGCCTAATTTTTCTTGTAAAAAAAGATCCTCATCCACATCGATAGGAATACGTTTATCAAAACCACAGGAGTCGACTTCCAAGCCACGCATCGCCTTGCCCAATGATTCTGTGAACGTGCGACCAATGGCCATCACTTCACCGACTGATTTCATTTGTGTGGTTAAGCGTACATCCGCACCAGGGAATTTTTCAAAGGCAAACCTTGGCAGTTTGGTGACAACATAATCAATGGTCGGTTCAAAGGCTGCGAAAGTTTCACCTGTAATATCATTGCGAATTTCATCCAAGGTATAACCGATAGCCAGCTTGGCGGCGATTTTAGCAATCGGAAAGCCTGTGGCTTTGGATGCCAACGCAGAAGAACGTGATACACGTGGATTCATTTCAATGACAATCAAACGTCCATCTTCTGGATTGACGGCAAACTGGACATTTGAGCCACCTGTTTCCACACCAATTTCACGCAAAATAGCAATCGAAGCATCACGCATCCGTTGATACTCTTTATCGGTAAGTGTTTGAGCAGGTGCAACGGTAATCGAATCCCCAGTGTGGACACCCATCGCATCAAAATTTTCAATGGAGCAAATAATCACACAGTTATCTGCATGATCGCGCATCACTTCCATTTCGTATTCTTTCCAACCAATAATGGATTCTTCAATCAAGATTTCAGCTGTGGGTGATGCATCCAGACCGGAGCCTGCAATTTGTTTAAATTCTTCAAGGTTATAAGCGATGCCGCCACCTGAACCACCCAAGGTAAATGAAGGGCGAATAATGACTGGAAAACCAATATCTTCAGCCAAGACTTTGGCTTCATTCATGGTATGTGCAAAACCACCGCGTGCCATGTCTAAACCAAGGTCATCCATCGCATGTTTAAAACGTTCTCTATCTTCAGCTTTATCAATGGCATCGGGTTGTGCGCCAATCAATTGAACATTAAATAAATCTAAAATACCATGTTGATGTAATTCAAGCGCACAATTTAATGCTGTTTGACCACCCATCGTGGGCAAAATGGCATCGGGCCTCTCTTTTTCAATAATCTTAGCGACTACTTCCCAAGTCACAGGCTCAATATAAGTAGCATCTGCAAATTCAGGATCAGTCATAATTGTGGCAGGGTTTGAGTTGACTAAAACAACACGGAAGCCTTCTTCTTTCAAGGCTTTACAGGCTTGAACACCCGAGTAATCAAATTCACAAGCTTGTCCAATAACAATAGGGCCTGCGCCTAAAATCATAATGGATTGAATATCAGAACGACGTGGCATGGAGGTAAAACTCCTAAAACTGGATTTTCTGCATGGTGAAAGCCACATAAGCCAATACCAAACACAGAAAATGGGTAAGTCAGACTGCTCTGTTACTCACCCATTTAAACGCGAAGCATAGCTTCAAGCTGTGCTATAGGGAACCTTAAAAAAGACCATCAATGGACCTAAGTATTTAGGTTTGTTTCATGATGGTAGCTCAAACGTCCTCGAATCATCATATCCACGCCTAACTTTTGACGTTTCACATCAAGCAATCGCACCGCTTCTGACATATGGGCAATACCCAAGCCATGCCAAAGATTTACGGCATTGATACCACCAATCAATACAGGGGCTTGATACAAAACCAATTCATCCGCCAGTTCTTGTTCAAATAAAGACGCATGCAAGGTTCCACCGCCTTCCACCAAGACTTGCAAACATCCACGTTCTGCCAAATCTTCCAAAGCAGCTTGCAGATTGTTTACTTGCACGATGGTTACGCCTGCTTGCTGCCAAGGTGCATCGTCTGGACTGTTGGCATGGACATACATGATAGATGGCGCTTCAGAGCTTAGAATCTGATAATTGTCACGAAATTCAGGGCTATGTGTGGCTATAATGACACGTAAAGGCGGCGTGCCTCGTAAACGTGCATCACGCACAGTTAAAGAAGGATTGTCATCGCGTAATGTTCCTGCACCCACCATGATAGCATCACATGTTGCCCGCAAATGATGGACATGTTGCCGTGATTGTTTGCCTGTAATCCATTGGGAATGATGTTGACGTGTGGCAAGTTTGCCATCCAATGAAATCGCAGCCTTGGCAATCACATAAGCCCGTTTTGTGTTTAAATAATGAAAAAATGGACGATTCAACGCATCGGCTTCATGCGATAAAACACCACCAGATACGTCAAGCCCATGTTGTTTTAAGACGGCTTCCCCTGCTGCCATCGCAGGATTTGGGTCAGCGGATGCAAAAACAACACGCTGAATCCCTGCATTAAGAATGGCTTGAGTGCATGGCGGTGTGCGCCCAAAACCTGAACAGGGCTCTAAGGTGACATAAATAGTTGCACCCTTGGCTTGTTCTCCCGCATCGTTTAAAGCATGCACTTCTGCATGGGCTTCACCGGCACATTGATGCCAACCTTTGCCCACCAACACACCATCTTTGACCACCACAGCACCCACACGAGGATTGGGATGGGTTCGCCCAATGCCTTTTTTAGCGAGTTTCAGCGCAAGCTTCATCCATTGAATATCTTGCATCTGAGCTTAAGTCTTTTCTTGCGTTTCTTGTTCCAAGCGTTGACGTTCTAAATTCTTTTTCGCTTGTTCAAGACGTATGGCATTTTTTTTAAGCCGCATGTCTTTGGTGGCATAAAAGCCTGCCCAATATAAAAAAGCTGCAATAGGTAACAGCATTAAAAGTAAAATCCAAGTCATTGTTGAGTCTCCAAACTGCTGGGTATTTGAGTCATGTGTAAGCTTTGTTGTGCTTTTTTATCAGCCATACGTCGATTGATGATATTCACGCCTGCCAAAATAAATCCTAAGGCAATAAAAGCACCCGGTGGCAAAATAAACATCAATACATCAGGATAGTTGTCCCCTAAAATATTAAAACCAAAGCATGTGCCTTGCCCTAAAATTTCGCGGACACCACCCAATAAAACCAGTGCAAAGGTAAAACCTGCCCCCATTCCGATAGCATCAACCAGCGAATCAAGCGGTGTGTTTTTACTGGCAAAAGCTTCCGCACGGCCAAGAATCGAACAATTCACGACAATCAATGGAATAAATAAGCCTAAAATAAGGTACATCTCATGCATCCATGCATTCATTGCCATGCCAATCATTGATACAAAAGCTGCAATAATGGTGATGTAAGCAGGAATTCGGACGTTTGAAGGAATGAAATCACGCACCAAAGAAACCACCAAATTAGAACCCAACAAGGCAACCAGTGTAGCCGCACCCATCCAAAAACCATTTTCGGCAGAGGTAGTCACGCCCAAAAGCGGACACATGCCCAATAATTGTGCAAAAATAGCGTTGTTATGCCAAAAACCATTGGCAAATATCTCACTTTTACTATCCACTAACTGTTCTTCTGTACCACTACCGCAATGCATCGTTTGTTAACTCCTTGGCAACTGGCTTCTTATCTTCAAGCAAATAAGCACGCTGCTTATCAAACATTTCAAGCCCTTTTTTGATGGCTTTGACCACCGCTCTCGGTGTAATCGTTGCCCCCGTAAATTGATCGAACTCACCGCCGTCCTTTTTTACAGCCCAACGTGTATTGGCTAAGGATTTATCCACAAAATGATCTAGCCATGATACGTTCATCATGCCATCGCCCAAACCAGGGGTTTCTTGGTGATGAGTGATGCGTACAGCATTGAGTGAGCCATCGGGGCGCACCGCCATAAGAATACGAATACTGCCATTGTAACCATCAGGGGCGATGGTTTCCCAAGCAATGCCACTCATGCTTTTATCTTGATTGCGCGACACATAAAATGTCGTGGCGTGTTTGTGCTTGGGCAAGGTGATTTGACGCGTATCTTGAAGGGGATTATTGCTATGTTTCGGCAAGACTTGCATCAAAGCATCCATCAAAGCTTGCCGTTCAGCTTGAGCGATGGGCGCACGGGTCAACATATTGGTAACACCCAAGAAAATAGTTGAGAACACCGCAACCATCAATAAAGCTTTAATCATGTGCCATTGTTCTTTGCTGAATTTCATGCTTTTTTCCTTGGCTGACCATACACTTTAGGGCGACAATAATGATCAATAATCGGCACAGTACAGTTCATCAACACCACAGCAAACATGGCTCCTTCAGGATAACCGCCCCATGTCCGAATCGACCATGTCATGATGCCACAACCCACACCGAAGACAATCTGCCCAACAGGTGTCACGGGTGATGATACAGGATCCGTTGCCATAAAAAAGACGCATAATATCAAACCACCTGCCAATAAATGAAACAAAGGTGGGGTATAATGGTTGGGGTCAACCGTACTGGCAATCGCAGCCAACACAGCCACCGTTGCAAGAAAACTGACAGGAATTTGCCATGTAATGGTATGTCTCGCCAACAGATAAATACCACCCAATAACAATGCCAACGCACTCGTTTCGCCCAAACTACCTGCTTCACGCCCAATAAACGCATTTAAATAAGAATAATGATAATTTTGTAAGGCTGTATTGACATCAATACCTTGTGTCCATGCTGTTTTTACATAACCAAAAGGGCTTGCCATCGTCATTGCATCAACAGCTTGTGGTAAAGCGGCTATGCCCGATGTAAACAATGTCCAAGCCAATGAAATATCATATAAATTGAGTCCTGATAGTTGCACATGCAATGGAATGACCCATGTCGTCATCTGTAAGGGGAAAGAAATCAATAAAATAATACGTGCTGAAAGTGCAGGGTTAAACGGATTGTAACCCAAACCACCATAGACTTGTTTGCCCAAGCCAATGGCAAAAATGCCACCTAAAATAGTCATCCACCACGGTGTGAGTGCAGGTAATGTTAAGGCAAGCAATAAACCTGTCAGAGCGGCGGAAGCATCACCAAGTGGAGACGTTGAACGACCCATCCACTTTAAGGTCAACCATTCCGTGGCAAGGCAAGCCAGCATGCAACTGCTAATCTGGAACACAGCCAACCAACCAAACATATAGACACTCACACATGCGGCAGGCATCAATGCCCAAATCACAGACATCATTTGGGAGCGAATAGAATCACCACCATGAATATGAGGCGAACTTAGATGAATAAGCATACTTTATTCCTTACCTTGATTGGGTTCAGCGGGTGTGGGTGTGTGCGTCGCGCGCACTTTCCGACGTTTCGCGGCTTTTTCATCTTTTTCACGTTGAATGCGTGAGTCACGGGATTCCGAACGTTCTCGCGAATCTTTGGCAAAGCCTTGTTCACGTCGAACTTGTGCCGCCTGACCTTTACCAAAACGAAAGTAATGCACCAAAGGAATATGCGAGGGGCAAACATAACTACAAGCTCCACATTCAATGCAATCAAACAGATGATAATCGGCGGCTTTTTCCAATTGTTCATTGCGGCAGTGATCCGCCAATAAATTGGGTGTTAAACTAATGGGGCAAGCTTCACTACAATGACCACAACGAATACATGGTTCTTCTTCGGGGTGAGCTTCTCTAAAAAAATCTTGGCTCAATGCCAAAAGCCCTGTGCTGGATTTAATGACAGGAATATCAGGGTGACGTAAACGCTCGCCCATCATGGGTCCACCATGTAAAATTTGTAAGCCATCAAAATCTGTCAAACCACGTTGAGCATAAATAAAGCGCATCGATGTGCCTAAACGAACCAACATATTGCCTTGTTGGGGGACGGCATCACCACTGATGGTGACAACACGTTCGGTTAAGGGATAACCCAATATGACAGCTTCATAAATAGCGTGGGTTGTGCCAATATTTTGACAAAGAACACCCACATGCATGGGTAATTTTCCCATCGGTACTTGCTTGCCTGTAATCGATTCAATCAACTGTTTTTCACTGCCTTGAGGGTAGCGAGTCGGCAAAGAAAGAACCTGAATATCCAAGCCCATGTCATCATCATTCACGGCTTTTTTCATACATTCAATGGCATCGGCTTTATTATCTTCAATGGCAATGATGACTTGATTTGCCCCCACCATGTGCATGATGATTTGCATACCTAACACGATTTTTTGGCTATGTTCCACCATCAAACGATGATCATTGGTTAAAAATGGCTCACATTCAATGCCATTGAGAATGACCGTTTCAATCGGATTGCGTTGATCTTGTACCAGTTTAATGAAGGTTGGAAAAGCAGCCCCACCCAAGCCTGCAATACCACACATGCGAACTTGTTCACGCAAGGCGGATACATCGGTATGTTGCCAATCTTCAATCGGTTTCAAAGTCTCATCACGTTCATCTAAACCATCGGGTTCAATAAAAATAGACGTTAAGCCCATGCCTGATGGATGAGGAATCGCATAGTCTTCAATTTTAATCACTTGACCTGATGTTGGTGCATGAATGGGTACAGATACATACCCTTCTGCTTTGGCGATTTTTTGCCCCCGCAAGACATGATCCCCTACGGCTACCAAAGGAGAACAAGCTTGCCCAATATGTTGTTTGATAGGCATAATCAATAACGGTGGTAGTGGACATACTTCAATCGGCGAATGTTCTGTTTCTTTGCGCATATCGGGTTGAATACCACCCGCAAAGGGCGCTTGTGAAAAACCTAGTTTTTTAAAAAAATGTTTAATCATGTTGATGACTCTCGCGACGTTCCAGACCTGTTTGCGCACGCGTGGTATCAGGCAAAGGCCATGACCAGTGTTCTAAAAGTTCGGGTTTAGCAATCATATCAATGCAATCGACAGGGCAAGGCTCCAAACACAGCACGCACCCTGTACAATGATCCGCAATCACGGTGTGATATTGTTTTGGCGCACCGACAATGGCATCCACAGGACATGCTTTGATACATAAAGTACAACCAATACATTCATCTTCACGAACAAAGGCAACCATCGGTATGGCTTCTTCTTGATCCAGTGATTTTGGCTCAACACCCATGACATCAGCAATGGCTAACATGGTTCGTTCACCACCCGGTACACAATGATTCACATCCGCAGCTTGGGAAGCAACCGCATTGGCATAAGGGCGACAACCGGGAAAACCACACTGACCACATTGTGTTTGAGGTAGTAATGCATCGATTTTATCCGATACAGGATCACCTTCAATATGAAAAATTTTGGAGGACACTGCCAGAATTAAACCAGCAAGCAGGGCAAAACCGCCCAGAGAAGCGATGGCATACATCAATTGTTCCAACATGGTTAAACCTTCACTAAGCCAGAAAATCCAAGAAACGCCAAAGACATCATGCCAGCGGTAATCAAGGTAACGGCGGATCCTTTGAACGCATCAGGAACTGGAGCGCCTTCCATACGTTCACGTAAGCCTGAAAAAAGTACCAAGACCAAGGCAAAACCTAAGGCCGCACCAAAACCATACAGCGCTGAAGTGATGAATGTATTGTCTTGCTGAACATTCAATAAAGCCACACCCAAAACGGCACAATTTGTGGTGATCAATGGTAAATAAATACCTAAACCTTGGTAAAGAACAGGGCTGACTTTGTGAATCATCATTTCGATAAATTGCACCAAAGTAGCAATAATCAAGATAAAAAAGATGGTTTGTAAGTACAATAAATCCAAAGGAATTAAAATATATTGTTGCACCAACCATGAAGCGGTGGATGCCAAGGTCATCACAAACATCACGGCAAACGACATACCTATAGCGGTTTCTGTTTTTCCTGAAACACCTAGAAACGGGCAAATCCCCAAAAATTTGGTTAACACATAATTATTAACTAACACTGCCGATAATAAAATCATGGCAAAATCACTGAATACACTCATAACGCGGCAGTATAAACAGCAGCTAACTTATTGCATCTTACTTTTTGTGGGTGCAAAATTTAAACAGGTCTAAATTCGTGCAATAGAATACCTAGCTAGTTTCATCAAGCACTTTGTATAATTGTAAAATTATTAAGTAACTAATGTTACGCACTTTGTGACAAAGACGCATCATCCTATGCTCTTAGGTTCTAAATTCGGCATACTTTGGAAGTGCGGCTTTAGCCGCGCCGAATGAAGTATCAGGGGCGGCTAAAGC
>JAUZQM010000051.1 GCA_030950985.1 Mariprofundaceae bacterium
GATAGCCGCAGTACCAGTTGCACCAACACCTAGACAGCCTGTTATCAAGGCAGACCCTGTCGTTAAGGTAACTGGTGGTATAAACATAGACGATAGTAAATACTTAGCTTCCATATCAGACCTATCCGCAACCTCTGTAGATATACAAAAACAGATGTTATCAGCACTAGGTGAAATATCTGGTAAGTTAGACCGCAATATACCTAAAGATAATAACCAGCCAGCTCCTGCTAAACCTAATATTGTAGAAAGGTTACCAGAACCTGGTATAGACGTACGTAGAAGGTTAGTCTTCTAGAAATAAAAAAAGAAATGTCAGTATACACGCTCCTTGTAAGGAGCGTGTATACTGTATCATTTACAGGTGATCGGCACTGAACCGCATGCCTTCGAATACTGATTTGTTACGATACTTCTTGAGATCCTGGATAACTTTAGAATAAGCAACCACTTCCTCTGCAGGGGTGTTAGCGTCGCGCAAAGCTTTAACCACAGCACGCACTACTCCGATATACATACTATCGGCAGTGTTAGGGATAAGACAGTCGATAGTTCCAGCGAACATAATAGTACGATGTCCGACTGCGTCTATCAGTGGTTTATCTTCTAACAGTAACTCTCGTAACTCGGGAGTCTGCGTTATCCTCTCGACTACCAAATACCCCAAATACGCCCAGTAATTAGGTATGTGATTATGGGGAGTTCCTGGAGCGCTAGTGGTCTTGGCCAGAGTCTTGGTTAGCAAGTGCTCCTCGCCGATATCATTCATAAGCACATAGTCTATAGCCCGTTGTATGGATATTGTTGGACCAAACACGGTGTTTAACTCACCCACAGCATCTCTAGCTAGTAGGGTGTCTTGTATATTAATACACTCACCCATCTTAGCTTTATCTAGCATAGCGTTAGTGGTCACTTTGTCTAAGTAGATCATATTTGATTTACGACGACGTTTATCCGCCTTATTTTGGTTAGTCATCGATGTCTCCTAACTTGTATACGTTCAACAAGGTAATTAATTCTAGTAACACCCAAGGGGCCAACTCTGATGCGGTCTTGGTTCCCGGGGCATAGCCACCGCATACATGTTTAATATCTACCAGTAGCGGAGACGCGAATATGGTATCGTATACTTCAGACACTCTCTGACTACCACGTTCCTGCACTAGAGTGTTATACAAACGCAACAGACACCCTACTAAGGTATAGTTATCGTCACTAGAGCACAGTAGTTCTTTTATAGCATCCGTAGCCTCTTTAGACATGATCATACTAGGGTTTATCCTATCGATATCTATTAAGAACTGTTTGAAGGTCTTATCTTTGGCTATACTACTATATCTAATAGCAGTGGCCATTTCAGCGCGTGTATACATAGGTACTCCTTATGTTTATTAGTATATCATATTTATTCATTCTTTAGATGCCTCTTCTAAATCCTTATTATCCTCGTTTTCGCTAGACTTAATACCTACGGTGTGTACTGTACTCCTACCGTTAGCAAAAGTAAGCTTTATTGTTATGTCTAATCTAACTGCTCCTAAATAATGGAACACCAAATGTGTAAACTTCTTCCAAGTCATCTCCTTAGCGGTAATATCCGATTCTAATGTAGACCGGGTCTTACGCCTAATATTTTTAGAGTCGCTAGTATTCTTAGTAATGTATCTAGTAACTAGAAATCCTAAAGCGTGCTCGAGTTTATTATCCTTTATTATGTTACGCCATAACCTAGCTAGGGCACCGTGCGCTGTACTGGTTGGCTTACCTTTAAAATCCATAACTACATCTCCCATTAGTTACGCGTATATCCTGCATGTTACATATTAATCATATATGGTTGTATTATACTCGTTTAGTACTCTATTAGTTACATCCTCGGCTTCAGTTATTAAGAACTTAATCTTAGTACTATTACGGTACGCCTTAGAGTGTCTAGGCTGACTCAGTCCATATGAGTATCTAACGCTAAGGGCGCGTACCATAACTAACCAATCTACGAACACTTGGTCATCGAGTATGGTTCCGTCTATAACATACCACCGGTATACGTACTTATTAACAGCAGGTGTTATGCGGTAGCTTACCGATAACACATACTCTGTAGAGTAGTTGTACGCTAACGTACTAGACAATACCGCCGTAGCTTCCTTTATATCAACAGTAGACACGTTTATGGGTATGTTGTAACTACTAATAGGTGGTTTTGCTAGTCTTAACACATCTATAACATCGTTCAATTTAGTCGGGTACCATATACCCGACTTATATAAAACATACCTTAACCATTTAAACATTGGGACCCCGCTAATATTCGATAAGTGTATGCGGATACTGTCTAACATAAGACACCGCTATGTACCCGGCCGCTAGTGCGTCTATCTCGTGCTCGGTTACTCTATCTAAGTCTATCCTAGCAGAAATCTCTGGTAACGCTTTAACGGCTAACGTCATAGCATCCTTATCCGCATTACCACCAGCGCCTATATACTTCTTTATATACTTAGGCGGGTATCTATGTATCTTAATAAAAGAATTAATACCATAGAAGGCTTGTTCCACGGTACTGGTATATTGACTCAACTGCATGACTGCTTTAGGGAACCTAGAGTTTAAGAAAGCTGACTCCATAGCCAATACGATAGGTGTGTAGGTGCTTGATAACTTCTTACACACACTACTAAGGATAGCGTTCCTGTTTAGCAACACCTCATTACGGTTAGTTACTAAGTTATCAAGCACCACCGTGTGGGTAACTATACTAATAACAGCCTTAGTGTTACAGTCTAACTCGTATATGGCTATACCGGTATTGTTACCTGGGTCTATACCTATTAGGTAGAATGTGCTCGGACTGTATGAGTCCATAATTACTCTCCGGTAAGTCGTTATTTTTTTTAATTGTTAGATGTATATGGACTCTGCGCCACCTAACTCAATAGCTCGGGAGTACCCTATAACTGGGTCATAAGACAGCTTAGTGTCTAGACTAATGCCTACATGGAAGTATACCTGCACATGGATAGCTTCGTTAATAGTACCTATAGTTTTATCTAATCCTCCACAGATACCAATCTCCTTTATCTGCTTCCCGGAGTTAGTACCGTATATGATGTCTATAGAGTTGTTAATATCTACTAACTCTGTAGGTGTTAAGTTAAATTTAAGTTTAATATTCCTGCTAACGAATTGTGCGGTAGGGTTCAGTACAAAGTCCACACTACGCGGTAAGGGGTTGAGGTGTTCCGGGGTATTGGTGGTTAATATTGTAAGACTAGCCCCGCCGGTACTGTTTGTAATAACGTAACTATCAGTGGCTATGTCAGTATCGACTATACGTTTTAAGAAATACTGGTAATACTGCACCCCTCCTATAGTTACTGGTACGCGTAGTGCGTACTTAGATTGTTCTGCAGGCGTTAAGTCCAAAGCTATTTCTCGGGTAATATATGGCACCTGTTCGAATAACGCGGCGTCCATAGGACTATGTTGGCTATAACCGTAACCTCCGTTAGCAGAAGTCGTAGGAACACCACCGACACCTATCGCTAGGTACTTTATAGCGTAGGTAGTATCGCCACCTACAGGTTCTGTAGGGTTAGTGTTGTATTTCTCATTTAGAGTAGTGTTAACCCTAGGAGTGTATGGTTTATTTACTAGTGCGTTAGCCTGCACTTCTAAGCCGTATAGGGTTCTTTGCGAATTGATAATCATCGTATAACTCCGTTAATCTACCTGACTTGGATCGTAGGTAGGTGCTACAAAATCTTCTGGGGTTAATGGTTCTGGATTTATCTCAGTCTCGCCAGGTACTGCGTCCACACTAGCTAGGGCTGCTGGTAGGGTTGGTACCGTACCGGCACCTATGAACTGTTGTTGGTTAGCCCGCGACTGTTTAAGTAATTCTACTACAACCTCTACGGCTGCTCCGCTATTACTAGCCTCGTCATGTTTAACCCTGATATTAGCAGTGTCTACGATCATCTTCTCAGTAGATGCTAATACCTCATTAAGAACACGTATCTGACCTACTGCATCCGGTACCCCATCAGCAGTCATACTGTCGATGAGTTGAATCCTGGTACGCTTAACTTTATCTAGGGTACCTAACTCTTCCTCGGTATATATACTATTGTTATTAAGTGCCATAGGGCCTCCGGGTAAATAAAAATTCATACAACTCCTAGTCGCGTATATTACTAAGGTACCCGCCGTATACCAAGTTTTTACCTACCGCGATAATAGGTGATGATAAAAGAGAGGTTACTATGGACGAGGATAATGAATATAGTGCGGTTATGTACACCGACGGGTCTTGCGTACCTAGCGGCCGGTGGCCTGCTGGTGGTGGCTGTCACGGGTATCTATATACTGCGGACGATTACCGTAAGAACGGAGATAAACCTAACCACTACACAGTTACTGATAAGGGATACCTAGAGAAACACGAGTTAGGTCCACACGCTAAAATAGTCAAACCTACACTATACTATAACGCAGTATACCCATACGGTACTAACAGCACTAATAACAGAGCCGAGCTACTAGCCGTTATAGACACTGTTAACATACTTACCGCTGAACTTAAGCTATCTAGGATCGACATCTATACGGACTCCATGTACGTCATAAACGTGCATAAGATGTTATGTAAAGATCTCGTAACTAAATCTTGGCGCAGTGCGGATAAACCTAATATGGATCTATGGGAAGAGTTAGTAGATATGCTAAACGCTATCGGTACACTAACACTAACTATTAACAAAGTAAAGGCCCACGGAACCGCTATAGGTAATAACGTAGCTGATAGACTAGCCTATGCTGCTAGAGAGATGGCTGACCAAGATGTCACTACCAAGATACATAGACTGTATAAAGGTAAGTACTGGAAAGATAAGGTAACCCCGCACCCACTATTTAACTTCAAGCAGATCTACTTCAACTTGGGTATAACTGCGGATACTGGCGAATACCTATATGTGATTATGGACCACCCCAAGGATGTAGAGACTGGTAAGAAGTCACCGACCCCCTTGTTCGGTATATCGGTCACCAAGGAACCAGTGGAACGTCTCGGTAAGGTTATCGATACCTGTAAGCGGACTGCTAAAGGTAACCACTACCTAACCGCTATTAACTTGGGTGTTGTATATTCACAGGAACACCTCAAGATGACTGAGTTGTTAGATACGCATGCCTATAGTGTAGCCAAAGGAGGTAGGGTAACGCTGCTAGGTGAAGCTAACGTAGCGGTACCTATAAC
This sequence comes from Mariprofundaceae bacterium, assembly GCA_030950985.1. Taxonomy (GTDB): domain Bacteria; phylum Pseudomonadota; class Zetaproteobacteria; order Mariprofundales; family Mariprofundaceae. The sequence goes on from JAUZQM010000051.1 coordinate 5,264, forward strand.
ACCACCAGGACTAGCGCAGGGTGCGTTAATCCGTACTTTAGATATGTATAAACTATACAAGACTTGTGTAGGTAAGGAAGATACTGATGATGGCGTAGTTAAGATCCTAGACATCACTACGCAGCTATATACTGTTACTGATAAGGGTAAACTGTTACTTAAGGCTGGTCAAGACGTCCCTGGCCCGGTAGTTCAGGTTACTCTATCTGGTAAGGTTATTGATATCCCTCTGGTATACGGTAACGATATTCTCAGTCGTAACCAGTTATTGAAACTAGGTGCTGGCAATGCGACTATCCGGTTAGTGGTTAATAGGTATGACGCTAAGTCCTTCGAGTATTATATCCTGGTAGAGACAGATGGTGTGTCTGGCATATATGGTAATTATTATATAAATAAAGTGTTCTTGTAAGAAATAAAAAAAATATCTACTAGTGCTTGTCAAGCACTAGTAGATATCAGGTTAGCGTGGGTTAGTGTCTACATATCGGCGCATCAACGCCTTTGATATATCGGCCGCCACGGTGTCCTTTAGGATTACCTCGCAGTATAACTGGTTATACCACTCTCCTGGGTCTAGCCACGCCTCGTCATATTTGTTTGTTAGGTAATCGAACACCTCATCGTTACCACCCATTATTACCGACACCAGCAGGCGGTTCCACCAGAACTTGGTGTCGGGTCCAGGACCCTCCCATGAACTTAACAGTAATTTAACTACTGTTAAGTTACCAACTTCTGCGGCGAACCTTATAGCGTGATCGTAGAATTCTGTGGGCCGCGCGCCGCGGTAGGTTACCAATCGGTGGACCATAGGTACGTTTATTTTTAGAGCGTGTCGTATCGCATTCTCGAACGCGATAGGGGTTAACTTAGTTGTTAATCCTTCCAACCACGGCTCGCGGTCACCGCGACTAACTGCGTGGGAGTGCGCTACCTCGTTCGAGAGCGGGCTACGTTCGGACTGGTAGTAATGGTCTAGGTCGTCATCCTCAACCATTTTTCTTATAATGCGTTCGACGCATCCGGGTAAAGTCATTTATTTCTCCTCGTTGAGCTTAACTTGGTATCATAGGTACGGATACCAAGTTAAGAATATACGGTTATAAAATAATTATTTGTAAGTTTAGGTATAGATCCTCGCGTCCGGTATACCGGACGCGAGGATCTATACCTGTGACGCTACACCTAAGTCGCGGCGCCTGTTATATATATTTAATAAACACCAGACGGCTACTGGTAATTACTCGACGCTAGTCACCACATCGATAGCGTTACTCAAGATGATGGCTAACTGGGTACTCATATACATAGTGTTGACTGCCTGGGTAACGAAGTCTGCAGATACTTGCAGATACTCGGATACTTCTAGGATGCGTTGTTTCTTAATAGCATTCTTCTCAGTCTTGAAGGTGTCGTATAAAGATTCGCTATATGCAGCGATAACCGCTACTTTACTTTTTATACCCTCATACGTATCTATGTTACCTTTACCACTATAACTCATAACTATCTCCACAGCTTCTGACAGGTGCGGTAGGCTAGGTAATAGTGTAGCCACAGTTCTAGTATCCTGGATATTCTTAGGGTTTAGTATCTTAGCTAACCCTGTGCGTAGGCGGTCATTAGCTGCTAGATATTTCTTATCCATAACTACCGGTCTAGAGGACTGTCGGAACTCCTTATCAGACACCAGTTTAGCTATCATTACGTTAGTGTCGTTAAGAACACCATCTATGTTAGCAGCCAGTACAGCGTTAGACTCACCTAGAACCCTAGCCGCTGTTAATAAGTCTGTGTCGATACCGGTGGTAACTGGTACCACGCGTCGTTTGATATCAGAATACTCAATAGTATCCTTAGCCTTAAGCAAGACATAGCGTTTCTTGTGTAATTCTTTGTAATACACATTTAACGATTTAGTAGAGTATGTTTTCAAATCAGTGTTAGTTGTTCCGAAGAAGCTGATGACGTCACTAAGTCTATTAATAAAGAACTCAGGGATACCTCTCACAACACCCATAGACTCCGTTGATAATGAGGCATCTATAAGTGTAGCGTATACTGACAAATCAGTCTCTAGTGTTGGTTGTAATTTTATCATATTAGTAACTCCATTAATACAAGGTATATAGCTCACTTAATAACCCCTACCCTTCGGTTAACCGTAATAATAATCTACCTGTTGGTGTTTAAATGGATAAGAATAAGGAGTGACTAATGCTAGGATTTAATTTTGAAAGTAAGACCAAACCAACCGTGTATAATAACGTGGATAGTTATTTCGATATCCCTACAGCTAACCTAGTTATAGGTGCTAAGAAGGAGACTATCCTTAATGGTGGATTAGGTAAGATATTCGCTATCGTTGGTAGTGGTAATAACTATAAGAGTACCATACTTCACGACATGATGTTATCCGCTGCAGATAAGGTTATGGCTACTACAGACACGGCTATGGCTACCTATGACACAGAAGTTAATGTTAGTACCGATAGACTAGATCAACTAGCTAGTAAGTATGAATATATCCCTAAGAACCCAATAACTGATGCTGGTATTTGGTCCGTTACAGATAAGTCTATAATGTCTGCTAACGCGTGGGTGTTGTCTATCAACGCTTATATTAAGAATAAGATAGGTAGTGCTAAGTCTATGGTTACATATACAGCACTAACAGATCCCTATACTAAGGAACCACTACGTATCTGCGCGCCAACCTTCGTAGAGATAGATTCCTTATCAGAGTTAGAAGGTGAGGGTAGTACTACCATGTTAGAGGGAGATCTAGAGGATTCTGGGACTAACACTTTCGCTATGAGACAGGGGATGTTTAAACACAAGTTCCTATCACAACTACCTAGGTTATCTGGTAGTTCTAATACCGTATTCTTGATGACTGCACACATCGGTAAAAAGATTGATATGGCTACTGGTCCTGCTAAGTACCAACAACCTTCTAAACAATTACAGTATCTAAAAGCCGGAGATGTCCTCAAAGGGGTTACTAATAAGTTTAACTACCTAGTTAACGGAGGAGCTCTATTCGCACATACCGCTAGTAAGCTTCTTAACCAAGGAACTAAATTACCTGAATATCCTATGGATAGCTCCGCTGATGACCCTAACGAGCTTAATATTGTCAGACTAACCCAGCTACGTGGTAAGAACGGTACCTCTGGATATACTCTAGACGTATTAGTAAGCCAATACACTGGAGTACTGTTCGACCTAACTAAATTCCATTACATCAAGTCCAAGGGTAGATACGGACTAGTGGGTAGCGCTCATAACTACGAACTAGTCATGTACCCAGGTACTAAACTTAGTAGGTCAACAGTTAGAGCCAAGATTGATAATGACGCTAAGCTAGCCAAGGCGATACAGTTCACTTCAGACTTATTACAGTTACATACGTTCCATAGACACCTTGACGACGTAGGGTTGTTATGTACTCCGGAAGAACTGTACGAAGATATTAAGAAGTTAGGGTACGATTGGAATGTGTTACTAGACACACGTAGTTGGTTAACCGTGGATCAGTATTCTGATAAGGTAAAACCATTTCTATCTATTGTAGATTTACTTAAGATGCGCAAAGAGTTATATAAGCCATATTGGCTAAAGGGGTAAGTGATGGAAGATGATGATTTGGAGGTAGTCGATAACCCACCTGTTATCGAGTATTCCTCTGAGTGTGTAGATGTTGTGGTGGTTGATACCAGAAGAACGCTTAAAGATATTATGTTAGGAGACGACGATGAAGAGTGAAGTTACGAAACCGCAGGTTATTTTAGACGTTATATATGCAAATATTAAGAACACCTACTCAGAAGCTGCTGCTGATGCGTTCAGAGCTAACCCGGTATTCAGTACGGCTAACGACTATTCGGACGCAGTACAGCGGGGGTTAGCTAACAGAGTTCTGATTAACAAGTTGTTAGTGTTCAGAGCCACCTCCAAGGTACCAGTCGTGGATGCTATATATTGCCTTATCCCTGACGGTAATAATGAGGATTGGATGAACGTGTTCAAAATGGTTATATTGCCGTTCCTTAAAGAAAATAAAGTTATGTTATAGGTTAATCAATATGAATATTAATAAAAGAACGGCAGTCATGACGCTACCTACTGGACAGGCAGCTACCCTAGCTATAGAAGTAACCTGTTATAAGAAGCTAATGTTTATGGATACTAATTATCTAACACCTAGAATTATAGTGGAATCTAGTAACCTAGAACTAGCTGTGGGTACCGCTTCTAAGGTAGTTGTTACTGACCCAGCTATGGTAGGTAGATACTTACTATTATCTACTAACATGGCGCCCCATAATAATCTAGAGTACGCTGTGTACTACGATAACAAGTACGGAGATATTCTAGTTATCCCCACACTAGAGACCTACGCCAGTATGCCATATATTAACAGCTCTAATCTAACTATAGCTGCGTACGCTGGTAACTTCTCAGGGACCTCTGGTGATAGACTTCCAACACCTAACACTGGGTATAATGTTAAGTCTACTCTAGCCGAGGTGGCTAAGTACACTAATAACCAGAGTAAAGGTGTTTATTACCAGAAGCTGGTGACCCCTACACTTAACTACTCGTCTACCAGCATCTACGGTACCCTATTAGTTAACTTCGGAACTCCTGCGTTGATGTTCCCTACACTAGGGTTCGTTACTGATATTAACGTGTTCGGTTACGATAGCCTATTCGAGAGTAACCCGCAACATTTGGGTAAACAACCTATCGTTAACACCGGTACGTTGGTTCTAGAACTACCGCTAT